>NZ_ASRY01000001.1 GCF_000520815.1 Paenibacillus maysiensis
TAAAAAAATTGTCTGATTTACTGTTGACAATCCATAATGCCTCCATCATTAAGGTATGTTTGGTTTGTTCAATTCCATTCGCATCCAGAGCAACCGTTCATTGACCTCGTCGATCTTCTTTTCATTATATTTTTTTTATAGTAAGGGCAATCTTGTCAAACCTTATAGGCCTGGATATATTATATAAGAGGGTAATAGCTTTAAATTCTGTTTCGCTTAATGGATACTCTGTTGTATAGCCTTTCATGTATTCTTTAAAGCGCATATCCATAGCCTGCATAGATTCCTACAATGCTGTTCTGTGAATTAACAATAAAATTCGCCGGCGAAAAGTCTCCTTGGACTTGCCCAATCACATTTGATTTGGTTTTCAAAAGCTAAGCGATGCATTTTGCCTTTCATTTGTCCAATTCGATTAAATACGAACAAAGATTGCTCTTCCAACTTTATCCTCTTTCCCAATTGATATTTGCTTGGAATGTATTCTTCAACCCATACATAGTAGGTTTCGTCCTCAATCATAACCGCTTCTACAATTTTCCCGCTTAAGCTTGGCAAGAATTGTGGTGTCACAATCCCTTCTTTCCTGTATATGTCCGCCAAGCGTTGCCAGGAATGAATCCTCAAAGAATCGACGTAGGATGAGGAATACATTTTAATAACAATCCTTAGCTGACCACCAGCCATTGCAAAGCTTATATATCTTTTTTCATTCGATCTGGAGTTGTTAATAATGTGAATTATTTCACAATTTTCAACAAAGAATAATCTTAATCCGCTTTGTATAAGTTCTATGTCATTCATATTCTAGGATACTTCCTTTCTTAAAGGCCATAAGATAATTATAACCTAATTAACCAATCCATTGAAACTACAACTCGCATCGACAAAAGTTTTTGTGAAAGTGCTATACTTGTTTGTCCCCTATTATTAAAATGAGTCTTTTGATACTCCGGTCAAGTAGATAGCTTTGGTTGAGAACTTTGTGTCGATGTATAATGAACCATGCAGGATTAAGTATTCTTTCTCTGAAAATAGATCCTATAATTAAAAAAGTTTGTGTCGCTGTGCGGCGACACAAACTAAATCCATAGAGATACAAATGTCATTATTTAACCAACCTTAATCATTCATCTTTATGTTTTAGTTTCACTTTAACTTCATTAAAAAAAGCCGTTGTATCCCATACATTGAGACCAAAGTATCCCTCTTTATAGGTTTGATCTTTTGTGTCGATAACTAATTTATTGTTCAAATAAACCTTAGTGATATTGCCTTGCGCTTCTACTTTGAGATGATAATCTGTATTGGGCTGTAAATCCAGTTTTCCATCATTGTTATATGTTGCAATTTCATATCCGGTCCCATCAACAAATTTAATGAATTTTACAACATTATTTTTTATATCCACATTTGCTGCATACGAATTCTTTGCTGTTAAGTCAGAACGAAAAACCAACGAACCCGCTCCAATGGAATTGTCTATCGAATCTTTTTCGGAATCACCGGGGTGCGAATCTGTATCCGGCACGTTTATATTGGCTTCATACACAAAATTCCTGCCGGTCACTTTTGATACTATAAAAGCATCCCCCTTACTCTGTCCCTGTTTGCCATGAATGGTGTCCGCCCACTTCCCGTTAACGGTGGTCCAACCTGATAAGTTTGATTTAAAAGAAGAGCTTTTTTCTTTCCATACACTCTTTAGAGGATATAGGTCCAAAGATTTCAGCTTAACATTTCCGCCCTTACTATAGATCTCTAGTCCTTTGCTTGCAGAATCCGCGAATATCTGATCGGTAATCACGGTCGTACCATGATTGCCGAACACCTCTACAGCTGATCTGTCAACAATAACCTGTAATTTAACCGTGCCGTTTTTAGCATGTAATGGTCCCTCATGCTTGCCAACTACATTACTTCCGTAATCGAAACCTCCTGAATGAGTCCGGTCAACGAATAATTGCTCGTTGTAGACATCATAACCGACAGTAGTATATTCCTCACTTCCTTTACGGATTTTGAAGCCCAATTCTGTTGCTTCAGTATCCGATACATCAAACACAGCGTTCAATTCAAATGTATCTTCTGATAATTTAGATAAAAGATGGCTATTACCTGATATCATTTGATTGGTATACGAAATGCGATCCCCTCTGTCACGAATGCTTTTTAGGGAAATAGGGGTTTGTTTTAAACGTAGACCCTTTGCGGTTTGAGTGAGCTCCATCTTCCGCGGCAGTGTTGTTGAACCTCTCCACGTTGAGGTCGGCGTATCATTGGCATACTGCCAATTGCTCATCCAGCCGATCCAATATTTTTCGCCATTTTCCCCTTCTACTCCACTCCAGTCCACAGCAGCATAATAATCAGCTCCATAGTCAGTCCATAATACTTTATCGGAAGTATTTTCATTTTTAAACGTTTTTCCGTCAAAGCTGCCTACAAAATACTGCATGCCCGACCCGCCTGCCGGAGCACCATCATTTATACTTACCTGTAGGACCCACTTTCTTTTTGAAGGGTCGCCATCAACCGGCAATTCGACTAACGTAGGACATTCCCATACTCCGCCGATGCTGCCGTTTGTGGAAGGAATCCACTGGCCAGAAACAGCGGACCAATCTGTGAGGAGTCCGCTTTGTTTCGCGTCTGTTCTCTCCGGCTCTTTTGCAACCTGGTCAACTTCATCCGAAATGGCCCCTTCATTATAAACATTAACATCATCAATGTTGATATGACCGTAACCATCTTTTGCATGGTCTACTGCCTTGATATATAACACTTCACCAATATATTCGGACGCGTCCCATACGTATTTTGAATATTTTTCTTCATTAAATTTTATATTGGCCTGGCGGATCAATTCTTGATCGTCGGCTGCTCTGACCAATGATACATAGGTATTGTCGCCATCATCGCCTGCTCCTAATAATAGATTGATTTCACCGGAACCGCCTAGTTTAAAATAGGAGGAATGCAGTTCACCCGTTGCTTCATCTCCCTTGTGAAGCTTGGAATATCCCCACAAGTGATAATTCCCCTCATGTCCGAAGGTTCCACCCCAATAAGTCGCTTCACTGGATACATGATCATCCGAAAAAGTATCACCCTGGGTCACAGTCCATCCGGTTAAATCGCCTGTTTCAAAATCATGATTGGTGATTTCTTTCTCATCGGTCATGATATTTCTACCCAATTGAACATCCTGAAATATCGCAGAAGAGTGCAAAAGATGTAATCCAAAATGGCCGGACAGGAAGGTTGCATCATCGATATCATGAATGAGATTTCCGTCCAGATACATCTTTATATTTGTTCCTAATGTGCTCACTTTTAAATCATGGCTTTGATAAGTATCCAACGTTACTGTGGTTTCGGCCAGAACCGTTCTATTCCCGTCTTCCATTTTCACGATTTTCACTTTATCGTTTAAAGCATCGATACTCGCCATATATCCATTTTCCGCATCAGCATCCGCTCGGAAAATAAGTGATCCTGTTTCATCTCCTCCTTCTGACAAATCAATAATCGCATTATATATAAAGTTATCCCCGGTCTTACCACTTATGATAAAAGCATCATCTGGAGATGTACCGCTTTTTCCCTCCAAGGTATCTTCCCACCGGCCGGTTACAGCCGTCCAATTGGATAGGTTGGTTGCAAAGTTAGAGGTATTCTTGAAATTTACATTTCGAAAGGAAGCTGTTGAATTCCAGGCGGTCAGACCGTAATAACCATAATCAAATTCAGTATCAGTTTCTTTAATTACAGACTGATCATCTACAAACACCTGAATGTCATGACCATATACGTCCACCTGCACGTTGTAAGTTGATGAGGTTCCCAGGTTTAAAGACTTGCTTGCAATTTCTGTATTTGATCCATCGATATTCTTATTTAAAGTAACGACATCATTTTGGGCATCCAGGCTGACGACATAACCGTTTTTCGCATTCTTGTCAGCACGAAAAACCAGACCTCCGGAGCCTTCCCGGCTATTCTTTTTATTAAGGGCAATATCTCCCTCATAGGTGAATGAACCACCTTCCTGTGAGGACATAGCGTATGAAGTGGTATCCAGACTGTTGGCCTGTATTCCATTATCTTCACCAAATTCACTTGCATAGGTCCACTGTTTCAAATTGGGTGAAGTATAAAACATTACTTTATTCGCTGCGGCCAAAGACATCACCCATTGCCTGGAGTCTTCATGCCAGAATACTTTAGGGTCTCGCCAATCCGATATTGGGGGATCCGGCATTACTGGATTTCCTTCATACTTAGTCCAGGTTCTGCCTCTATCTAAGCTGTACGCAATGCTTTGAACCTGGCCGTTATCTCCGGAATGAGTAAAGATCGCAACCATCGCTTCTTTTCCGAACCCTGCTGTATTGTTCCAATCGATCACTGCACTTCCCGAGAAAATCTGACCGTTTTCATCCGGATATAACGCAATCGGTAAATGTTTCCAATGGATAAGATCTTTGCTCACCGCATGACCCCAATGCATCGGTCCCCATGCCGTTCCGTACGGATGGTACTGGTAGAACAAATGATATTCACCCTTATAATAAACCATTCCATTCGGGTCATTCATCCAGTTAGCCTCAGGCGAAAAATGAATCTGATTACGGTATGTTTCATCATAATAACCAGGATCCGCAGCAAAGGTGGGAGTTAAAGGTAGACCCATTACCATAAAACAAATAAGCAGCACACTTAACTTCCTCTTCACATTCTTTCACATCCTTTTTTTAATATTTTGAACTCCAAGTGATGTTCTTATTATTAAAAATAAAGCGCTTACATTTATCTCTATAGCTCAATACCTTATATTTACGCTGTTTTGGTCACAAAAGCCCGGCCAAGGATTGCCGAAAGAAAGGGCTTACATGAATCCACGGTCAGCAGGGCGGTCAGTAATAAATTTATGCAGACGCCTCGCAGATTATTCGAACTCAAATTCTTCTTCACTTCCTCCTTGACGTCAGCGGACGGAGATGCAGCTTCATCGGAGAGTGCAAAAAAGCGTATCAAAAAGTTGATAGATGATGAAGACAAGCGTAAAACCGTTATCGGATCAGGCTATTACCATCCTGCTGTTCCACATGTCCATGTCTTAGAGCAGCAAGCATTAAATGCCCGCTCGCTGGCACCCCTGCCATCCGGTAAGGAAACGGTTGCGTATCAACAAGGTTTTGCCCAAATGTTGCAGTTGATTGTGCCTGAAGAAATACCGCCAGCCTGGCCCAAGCTATCGCCTGATTGAACCGATGCAGCATTCGTCCAGCGTTTCAAAAACTGCCTTGGAAAGGGCCAAACTGTATGGCGACGTATTGAAAGAAGTGCAAGCCTATCTCTCAGGCAAATATGCCACGCTGCTCAGATGCCATCCGGCGGAACAAAGGCTACAAAGGTAAACGATATCTCCCCCGGACTGCAAAAGAGCTTTTCACCTTCTGCTTGCCTCTGACTGTTTTACAACAATGGCAAGCAGGAGGTGAAAAGCTTTGACGATTCTTGCTGATGCTTCCTTTATCAGTCTATCCGTTGGCATTCTACTTCTGCTCCGCTTATCTCGGCTGCTGTTTCAGGGGCTGGCCGACCTCATGCAGCACCAGAAAAACCGCAAGCTGCTGATCGGTCAACAAATTCGCTCCGTGCAGCAGCCAAAAAAATAGAAATGTTGCGGGCTACCATTGGCTATACCATATGAATTGCCAGTATTTTATAGGGCATTCAACGGTGTGAGGATTGTGAAACTATCAAAAACACTGCGTTTGAATTCATACAAGAAAATCACTCATAAAGCTATTTCTAAATACTACGCCGTTTCTAACCAGAGCGCAGTTGTACTGGTTCTAATATGCTAGGATAGGCAATTAAATGCTTGTTCAATGTCTTCAATTATATCTTCTATATTTTCTAGACCGACTGAAATGCGAACCATTCCCGAATCAACCCCGGCAGCTTTTAATTGTTCATCATTTAGCTGACGATGAGTTGCACTTGCTGGATGTAAAACACAAGTACGAATATCAGCGACATGAACCTCATTGGAGGCCAATTTCAAGGAGTCCATAAATGAAATCGCATTTTTCTTGCCACCCTTAATAATAAAGGAAATCACACCGCTTGCACCCTTAAGATATTTTTGGGTTAAGGTATAGTTTTTGTCAGTTTCTAAACCAGGATAGTTTACTGACGTGACTTTATCGGAGGCTTGCAAATATCGTGCTACTTTAAGTGCGTTTGAGCAATATCGCTCCATTCTTAAAGCCAACGTTTCCAAGCCTAAATTTAACAGAAAAGCTGAATGTGCCGCTGGATAGACACCATAATCGCGCATGAGCTGCATTCTTGCTTTCACAATAAAAGCACTATCACCATAGGATTCCGTATAAGAAATGCCATGATAGGACTCGTCAGGCAAGACAAAGTCAGGATTCTTTCCGTTGGTCCAATCAAATTTTCCACCGTCTACAATTACTCCCCCGATTTGAACAGCATGACCATCCATATATTTGGATGTAGAATGAACAATAATATCTGCTCCAAATTCAAAAGGTTTGCACAATATAGGGGTAGCAAATGTGTTATCTATTATTAGAGGTACCAAATGGGCATGCGCCACTTTTGCGAATTTTTCGATGTCCAATACGTTTAATGCAGGATTAGCTATTGTTTCTCCAAACACGGCTTTCGTATTTGGTTTAAATGCTGCATGTATTTCTTCCTCACTAGCTTCACTATCCACAAAAATACATTCTATACCCAGTTTTTTGAGTGTAAAGGAAAACAGATTAATAGTTCCTCCGTATACTTGTGCAGCACTTATGATGCTATCTCCAGATTCACAAAGATTTAGTATGCTAAGCAATATGGCTGCTTGCCCCGATGTCGTGCAAAGGGCCCCGATCCCTCCCTCCAAATCTGCAATTTTTTCTTCTACAGCCATAACGGTTGGATTCCCAAATCTCGAATATAATAAACTTTTCATTGGGTTATCAAACACCGCACCAACCTCATCAGTAGAATCATATACATACGTCGTGCTTTGTATAATTGGCAAAACGCGTGGTTCAGTGTTTTTAGGTGTATAACCTGAATGCAGACATTTTGTTTCATCTCGCATAGTCATCTCTCCTTATCTTATGTGATTTATCTCAAGATTAACCTTTTTGGCGATCCTGTACAAAGCGTTTACGTTTACTAAGTAGCACCTCCTTTGTGGGCTGTCCACCTCACATTCACAGCGACCTGCCTGGCATGAGCCTTGATTTGTTCAGTGGGTTGTTGGTCAAGGCCACCCTCATAAAGAAGTCGCTCTCTCGTCCAATCAAAGCAGTAACAAACAGGCACATCCATACTGAAGATTTTCGCCTCTTTTTATTCTTCCTTTACCTTGGTACCAAACCAGTCTTATTAATAATTTTATATTGACCAGTTGAATGATCGGATTATACTTTTTTATCGTCACCTTCGTCAAGCCTTATTGGCTTTTACTGCGACTTTGGAAGACAAAACGGATTCGATTTTTTCACGTTTTTTTAAAATGCAGGGTAAGACGGGGGATTACTTCCCCGGACTCCCCGTCAAACCGTGCATGCGGATTTCCCGCACATGGCTTTCCTCCGTTAGTTCCCCATCTTCAGGAGTGAGTTTCCTTCATTCGTCGTCGAATTGCTTATTTCACTCCTGATTTTTTCGTAGGCTTCCCGTTATCTTCGTACAGTCACCGACTTTTCCTGCCGCTGGGTACTTCACACTTTCGCATTTGGGTCTGCTCATTGGCCCGCGGGTCTCTCGATGTTCCGCATCTCCTGAGGAAGGACTTGCAAACTTCGAAAAAAAAACGTTCCAAGCTCTTGGCTCGTTTACCGAAGTAATGTTACCACTGCTTGTATTTATTATTCTTGGCGCTCTGCGCTAAAGTTGCGACTGCCCGTCGCACAAAGATGGCGATCCACCTGGATCGCCTGGAAAAACGGGGGGATAATCCCCTCGTTTTCCCGATTCTTGATACGCTAGAACCCAAAAAAACCCAAGGTCTCCTAAAGACCTTGGGTTCTCGACAATCTGACAGTATTGTTAATACTGTATTTTTACTAACATCCATTAATGAAGTAAGTTCCCTATTCTCCATCGCAAGCATTCCACTCTGGGGCTCCTTCTTTTACTCGATAAGCTGTGAATCCCTGTTTTTGAATATAATCAACAGCTTGAGATGTAAGAGAACAGTAAGGGCCACGACAGTATGCAGCAAGCTCTACATCGGCTTTATTTATTGTTTTTAGGTATTCCTCCAAATGCTCTAAAGGTACAGAGATGGCACCTGGGATATGAGACGTTTCGTACTCCTCAGCAGGTCGAATATCTAAGAGAATCATTTTATCCTGCTTCATTTTTGCCAATAGGTCGTGTTTCATAATACTTTGAACACCTTCATATTGTCTTTCCAGCTCATCTTTAATCTGTTTTATGTCACGCACATCGATCACTAAGATCGCCCTTTCTTTCATCCATTTCAATACATCTTCCTTGCTAATAGAATGTAGATTATTTCAATACTTGAAATGTATTCCTTAATTTGGATAATATAGAATAATTGCTGTTCACATACTTTCCACATAGGGAATAAAAGGTCTGTAACAGATTGGCATCCAACAACACTTGCAAATGACGAGAGATGCTCGCCACACCCCTATTTGTTGCATGAACAATATTTTCAGCGGATCGTGGTTCATTGGATAGTATATGCAAAATCTCCAGTCTTCTTTCGCTGGATAAACACTTCCCTATACGGGCATATTGAAGGAACAATTTATTGTTATAGAATCCAGCTAGTTGAGCCTCTTCCATAGCGTTACCCTCCCCTTATCAATCCTCCAACTACAGAACAGATAGCTCCCGAAACCTCAATGGTTAAAAAGTAGGGAAGCCACGTCCACATCGCGTATAATTCCCACATGTGACCGAAATATCCGTAGTTGGCTAACATGATGGGGCGATTTTGCAATATTTGTTTGAGTGAGTTCATGGAAACAGCAGTCGGTTTCTCGGACGAATTAGAAGCCTTGGGAAGTATCCAGGTCATAATTTCCCCCCCCCAAATACAGAAGCAATTGCAAAGATGCGATTGGGATCGAAGCGATCCGCAATACCCGACAAGGATATGATCACTGCTCCGATAATAAATCCAATCTGTACAGATGCGGTCATCCAAGAGCCTGTAACAGCATCCATCCCCATTCTTTTTCCAATTGGGGAAGAACTGCTGAAGCACTAAACCGAAGGCTTAAAACAAATAATTCTGCCAGAGCAATCCAAAAGAGAGCCCATCATTTGTCATAAATTGTATTATCTCTATTCCTGGAGCTTGTCCTAAATCCTGACATATCCTTCTCCACCCTCTAAACCTATTTAAAAAACGTAGACAATATGCAGATGTTTGCATACTGTCTACGCTTATGAGCATAGCTCCATCCTATACTCTAATGACTATAAAGCACCGAACGATCAACGACTCGATTCGCGTGGGCTTCATAGAAACAGCTAGAAACGCCCTGATCAAGGAAAGAAAACAGTTTTCTTCCCGATCAGGGCGTTTCTAATGCGTACTGTTAAGGCCATGTCCCGTTCCTGGATCACCAGCCGATGGCCGCTCCATCGCAGCGGGGGTCCGTGCCGCCGATCCGCAAGCCACTGTCATCGATCAAAATGGCATGTGCGTGTCCCATGGCTCCGGCAAAATCCTCAACCGGTTTTACCGCGTGCCCGGCCAGCTTCAAACGACGCTGCACTTCTTCTGCGATCCGGCCTTCCAGTCTCAGCTCCTGCGTTTCTTCTCCCCATGTTCGACCCCACACCCAGCGCGGTTCATGTACGGCGGTCTGCGGGTCCATGCCGTAATCGACCATGCGGGTCAGCAGCGCGGTCTGCGTCTGCGGCTGTCCCTCCCCTCCCTGAGTGCCATATAAAATATACGGCTTCCCATTGCGGCAGGCCATCGCCGGCATCAGCGTATGAAATGTTCTCTTGTCCGGTTCAAGCCTGTTCACATGCGAAGGATCTAGGGAAAAGAACGAGCCCCGGTTTTGCAGCAGAATGCCGGTGTCTCCTCCTATCACAGCCGATCCGAATTCAAAATACAGGCTTTGGATAAAGGAGACGGCATTTCCCTCTCCGTCTACCACCGCTCCGTACGCCGTATCATTGCCTACAGGCTGGGTATCCATCGGCAGAGAGCGGTTCATATCGATGCAGGCTGCCAGATCCGCGCAGTAGGACTTGGACAGCAGACGGTCCAGAGGGATGGAGGAAAATTGTGGATCTGTCAAATACCGGTTTCGGTCACGGAAGCTCAGCTTAAGCGC
Organism: Paenibacillus maysiensis; assembly: GCF_000520815.1. Taxonomy (GTDB): domain Bacteria; phylum Bacillota; class Bacilli; order Paenibacillales; family Paenibacillaceae; genus Paenibacillus; species Paenibacillus maysiensis. Next base: position 10,380 of record NZ_ASRY01000001.1, read on the forward strand.
CTCCACAAGCAGGTGATAGTACTCATAAGAACCGTGCTCTATACTGCCCAAATCAAACTGTTCGAGAATATGAAGCGCCATGATACCGGTAAAGCCCTGTGAGTTCGGCGGGACCTGATAAAGGTCAAGACCACGATAGCTCCCCTTGATTGGCTCCACCCATTCACCTCTGTGCCTCGCAAAATCTTCCAGCGTCAACAGACCGCCCTGCTCCGCAAGTGAGCGAACAATCTCCTGACCAACACTGCCTGAATAAAATTCGTCCCGGCCGTGGTTCGCAATCTGCAGCAGGCTGCTTCCTAGAGCAGACTGCACAAAGCAGCTGCCCTGCTCCGGGACCTTTCCTCCGGGCAGATAGATGGCGGCCGTCTGCGGATAAGCCGCCAGCACCTCGAAGCGCTCGGCCGTATTGGCATGCTGGTCCGGCGACAGCGGGAAGCCTTCCAGCGCATAGCGAATCGCGGGCTCTAGCACCTCTGCCAGTGTCTTCGAGCCGTATTCCCGCAGTACGGCATCCCAGCCGTCCACCATGCCCGGCACGGTAATAACGCTGCGGGGTCCCCGCTGCGGGATGGCAGATTCGCCCGCAAAGCAGGCGGCTGTGACCCGGCTACCCGAACGACCGCTCGCGTTATAGGCCCTGACTTTTCCCTTCTGGCTGCTATAGGTCAGCCAGAAGGAATCGCCACCGAGCCCCGTCATATGTGGGTATACGACGGCAAGACAAGCGCTCACCGCCACGGCCGCATCAAAAGCGTTGCCGCCCTGCTGCAAAATACGCGATCCAGCCGCGCTTGCCAAATAATGGGGGCTGACAACCATCGTCTGTGTTCCTGTAATCGGTGCAACCATTATGCCCCCCCCACTTTCTCTCCCCTTTATAACTGACAAATCAATTCAGTTTGATGCCATTACTTTATACGGCCTACGCATATGCCTGATCTGTATGCAGAGCGGACTGCCAGCCGTCGCAGGCATACACCCAGCGGCTCATTTTTGTGCCTGACAGCAGTTGCGTCGCATCAGCCGCATCCGTTACAACAAAGTTGCAGGCATACCCTTCTTCTATTCCGTACCCTTCGCAGCCTGTAATACCAGCAGGTATATCCGTGATCATCCGCAGTAGCTGTACCCAATCCCGTTCGCTGCCCATATGGGCAGCATACGATGTGATTTGAGCGATCTGTATCAGATCCCCGCGGCCGAACGGATGGAACGGGTCCTGGATGTTGTCGGAGGCCGCCGCCAGCGGGATGCCTTCCGCAAGGAGCTCGCGAATTCGTGTTGTGCCCCGTCTTACCAGGCCGCGATCTTCCCGTCCCTGAAGATACAGGTTCACCGCAGGCAGCGTTACTGCGTTCAGACAGGCTTCCTTCATCTTCTCCATCACATGCTGTGCATCCTTTTCTGTCATCGCGGACAGCGAGCACAGATGATCTGCCGTCACCCTGCCTTGATACCCGCGACAAATCGTATGCTCTGCTATGCTCAGCACGGTTCTTTTTCCGGGATCGTCACTTTCATCCGCATGCAGATCAACCGGTACCCCGAAACGTTCCGCCAGCCGGAAAACCCTGCCAATCTCCCTTTCAGGGTCGTCTGCCAGATGAGGAGCACCGCCCAGTACATCAATCCCCATCCGCAGCGCTTCCTCGACTGCCTCATCCGCAGCTTCATGATTGCTGCGGAACGGAACCATCAACGCATATTGGATCACCATACTTCCCTGTAGCTTCTCTCGTACCTCCAAGGCTGCCTCAATTGTCCGAAAGGCCACCTCTCTCCCCAAATGAACAGGGAAGTCAAGGTGGCTCCTTATGGTCGTGGTCCCGTAGCTCAGTGCCATTCTGGCGGCCGTCAGCATGCGTTCCGCCAACTGCTCCTTGCTGAAGTACTGTACGGCCTGGCTGTAATTATGAATGGCTTCCTGAAGCGTGCCGGAGCGATTCGGCACCTGCACGAGCGAAAAAGCTTTGTCCAGATGCATATGACAGTCGACCAATCCGGGAAGCATAATGCCGCCCCGCAGATCGATGCAATCCGTGTCCGCCAGCCGTTTCAGGTCCGATCCAGCCTGCTGCGGGGAAATTAGACGGGAATCGCCGCTATCCCCCGCATCAAGGAAACGGTCTTGTCGCCGAATGCTGACCCATTTCCCACCCTCCGCCTTTAGTTCATACAGATGGGAGTCTTCCCGATGCGGAAGGTGTACATTAATGAAATGCAGCCCTGTACTCATTGCGCGGTAGCCAGCGCCTGAAGCACGGCCAGATCCTCCTCATCCAGCTCTGCGACAGGACCTGCTTTGATCATATCCGAGAACAATTCGTCCGGTACCATGGTCGTCAGACAATACAGGCGTGTGCTGCCCGTGTTGATAATATCGTGATGGTTGCCCGGCGGAATAATAATGAATGAGCCTTGGCGGATCGGAGTCTCATATTCGTTGCCAACTTTGGCGACCCCCTCCCCTTTCAGTACATAGAAATATTCATAAGCTTCCCGGTGTTCATTGGATGGAGTTCTGCCTCCCACCTCGAAGATCTCTACAAATGAAGTGAAAGGCACCTGCTCCCTGTCGCACAGCAGTATGAACTTGTTCGTATCCTGTACGGAAATTTTGTGGACGGGACAATTCTCAAAGTTATCGGCAACCAGTCCTGGAATATTCACCATATACATTCAACCTCACTTTGATTGATTTTAATTTATGCTTCGCTTGTCATCTTTTCAACGGCAGCTTCAAACAGGATATGTCCTGTTCCGTGCTGCGCACAGCCGTTGTGGCAATCTTCAGCCCGCCTGTTCCCGTGCTGTTCGCCTCCCCCCTGACACCGTTCGGATGCCGGGCGAACAACGGGAAGGCGCTGCCTGTCAATTCAAGCCGGACATACGTGCCAGCCGGTAGGGTGGCCGCCAAAGGACGCAGCCGGATCCGCGCCGTTCTCCATTCATTGGAGGCTTCTGCTCCTTCACTGCAGATTTCCGTACGGCCCACGCTGAGCAGCCGGGCCGTTCCATTCTCGGATATGGTCGTGAGGACGGCCACCAGATCCGTCGGACCTCCCAGTGTCTGGTACTGTACGGACAACTCCGGGGACCCAAAAATCGGGATATCCTCTGCAAGCGGTCCTCCCGTATATACCAGAATCTCTTGTCTTTCCTGAATGGCAATGCGGTCGGACGGCAGGTAAGAGTCCAGACGCATCGGCAGACGCGAGTCGTATACGAATACATCCGGCACAGCCTCCTCCACGTCTTCCTTATGCCTTTCGAGTCTGCCGCCTCCTG
>NZ_ASRY01000002.1 GCF_000520815.1 Paenibacillus maysiensis
ATTTTTTATAAAAAGATTTGAAGGGCACCTGTGCGGTGCTCTTTTTTTGGTTGTCATCAAGTTTTTCCGGGGCGGAATGGCCTTAATCGAACGCACGTGAAACTTCTTTACTAACTCGTCTGAGAATCCCGATTTGCTCTTCATTCAATCTGCTGGTCAATGCTACAAACTCATCTATCGCCTCTTGCCGAATAGTTTCGTCTTTAGTCATATGTTCTTTGGAAAACATTAATTCACTGATAGACACGTTTAAGGCAGTTAACACTTTCTCCAAGGTATCAATAGAAAAGTTTCTTTCACCACGCTCTACCGATCCGATATATGCATCATCCAATCCTGAAAGTTCCGCAAGTTGTTGCTGTGTTAATCCCTTAGCCTTCCGAATCGTTCTAATTCTTTCTCCAACCGAATTCCGTAATTTTGTCATATTAACCACCTCTCCTAAAGGTTAGGAGAGTATCGATGTAATTAGCAGAGACATAAAGGCGGTAAAATATATTGAAAAAACTGCGATTAAGTACTATATTAAATTTATTGTACTACTTATTTGGAGTTTCACAAAGGAATATATTAAGAGCGAGTGCTTTTTATTCTAGTCATTTTAAGGGAGGAACCCTCTTTGCGAACTTCTATCCTGAAATCACTCAAACCGGACATCATTGTTGAGATGTTAGAGATGGCTGTGGCTTTTGAGAATTGGAAAAAGGTGATGGAGACGGCGGATATTTTGTACCAATGTGTACAGCGTATCTGTGAAGAACGGCAGTATCATAAAGCAATGAAATTACCCATCCCGGATGTCAAGTTAGAGCGCCCGCTGGTATATTATTTTGGACTCAGTCACCTGATGTGTGGAATGGCTCACCAGAACCAGGGTGCATATGAGCAGGCAAGGGAGTGCATCTATAAGTATACTGAGCTGGGGTGGATGGAGGATTTAAAGGAAGAAGACAATCAGGTTGTTGAGGAATTCAGGTTTTTAGCCAAAACTAATTTATATGCAGTAGATATTTTGTCTGGAAATATAGAGCTTGTCGAGGAATATGTAGCCTTTTTGCAGGATAATCTAGAGGAAATATTACCGGGGCTGAATACCATATTACAGGCAGCGCTTATGTATCATTTGGATGTAGGAGATATTTTACATACGTTTGCAGAGCAGATTGATGAATTCGGGAGTTATGAAGACGCAGAGAACATATCTCTTACTATTATAGCTACTGCTATCATTTGGCTTTGTACTATCGGAAGTACGGTAGACCACAGGAAGCGGTAGGGCTTACTTTGCAGGCGATGCAACTAGCTGAACAGTCGGGTAATGATGGTCAATTTAAGAAATGTACAGCATTGTTTGAATCACTGCGTGAGTCAGCGACAGCGGGACGAATCAGTCAATATCGACAGATGCTAATGCAGTATCTTGATGAATACGAAACGGATAGGCATTTCATTGTGAAGAGCGTAAATGAATGATCCGCTATGATCTGAACAGGGAATATGCTCGTAACAGAGAGGAAATAGATAGGTAAGAGACGTTTCAGGTGCTAAAATAACTATGTTAAAGGTAATCTTTTTATGTTAGGGATCGTAAATGCGATTTTACATTATCATTCGACATAGATAGGGGTATGGAATTTGTTTATTCAACTTATAGGTGTGGGGAAGTTAAAAGAGAAATATTTGGTCATGGGAATTCAGGAATACGCTAAACGGCTGGGGCCATACATCAAGTTTCAAATGATCGAGGTAGCCGATGAAAAGGCTCCTGACACACTGAGCGAGGCGGAAGTCCGACAGGTCAAGGAGCGAGAGGGCGAGCGTATTCTTGCCCATGTGAAAAGTGAAGCACATGTCATTGTGCTCGCCATCGACGGCAAACTGTGGAGCTCGGAAGAACTCGCAGAGGAATTGGACAAGCTCGGCACCTACGGTACAAGCCATGTTGTCTTCGTCATTGGCGGCAGTCATGGTCTCTCTGACGAAGTCCTCCGCCGCGCCCAGCAGAAGCTGAGCTTCGGAAGGATGACTTTGCCGCATCAACTGATGCGATTGGTGCTGGTGGAACAGATTTATCGGGCGGTGAAGATTAATCGGGGGGAACCGTACCACAAGTAGGGCGAAACGATTTGTTAAGTGTAATAATTGTGTGCAGAGAGTTGTATGGAGTGAAGTACGAAGAATATCATTGCTGAGATGGGGTATTTATTGAACTAAGATAAATTTTTTTCTTTTTATGATACAATGAGAAAATATGGGGATTTTATGAAATGATTAAGTGAGTTTTATATGTGCTCTTAATAAGACTTTATACTTAAATAATTGTTTTCAAAGATAAAAGGGGTGGGAATATGGTACGAGAAACTTTATTGATGAAAGAATTAGAAAATCGAGGTTCCCGATTTTTTCACATTATATTAGATGTTTATAGTGATATAGAATCATTGTTAAACCACCGCATAGCTCAAGTTTTTCCTAGCTATACTCAACATGATGTTGGTCATTCAACTAGAATTATGGGACACATCTACAAACTTATTCCTAATATAAAGGAATTGAATGAATTAGAAATTTCAATATTGATTTTATCTGCCTTGCTGCATGATATTGGTATGGCTGCTTCAGATGAGGAAATTCATAAAATTAAAACAGAAGAAATTAATTATAAAGAAATTAAATATACATCGTTACTAAAAAAGTTCGATGGAAATGAAAATGAAGCCCTACAAGAATACATTAGAAAAGTTCATGCTGAGAGATCTTCAAATTTTATAATGGCAAACTTACAAAATAAGCTACTGATTCCTGAAATGCCAAATAAATCTTTTGCGGAAATAGTAGCGCAAATATGTAGAGCACATACTCAAGATATTTTTTGGGTTAAAAACAACTTACAAAGTGATTATATAATTGGTGATTTTAAACTTAAACCTCAATTTTATGCGCTTCTATTAAGATTGGGTGATATATTAGACTTTGATAGTTTGAGAACACCTTACAGGCTATACACTGCTATTAATCCTAAAGGTTACAGCAAAGAAGAATGGCAACAACACTTTATAATAGACAATTCTGACAAGATAACGGCTAATTCTATAGGTGAAAAGTCCATTTGTTTTTATGGAAAATGCAAAAATCCTAATATCTACAGAAAAGTTTTGCGTTACATTGATTGGATAAACCATGAGATAATAAATTCTATTGAAATTACTAAAGAGTTTGACCAATTCCATAGATTGAATATTTATCATAGTGTTAAAAATAACATTACTTCAGAAGGGTATTCATTTGTTGATTTAAGATTTGAAATGAATTATCAAAATACATTGGGATTGTTAATAGGTGAAAATCTATACGGAGATAAAAAATCCGGTTTGAGAGAGTTAATACAAAATTCTTTAGATGCATGTTTAATATTGAAAGAAATCAAGATGAGAAGCGAGGATACAAAATATGAAGATTATCAACCTAAAATTTACATTATTCTAGATGAAAAAAATAATATCGTTAAAATTAAGGACAATGGTAAAGGAATGAATATCTATGAACTGAAAAATCATTTTTTAACGGTAGGCTCCTCTTATTTTAATTCTGAAGAGTATTTACTGAGTGAATACAATTATAAGTCGATTGGAAAGTATGGAATCGGTTTTCTAACAGGATTTATGTTAAGCAATACTATAACCATTAGAACAAAAGGATATCGTGAAGATAAGTTACTTGAGGTCGATGTGCATAAAGATAATGAATACGTATCGATTAAAGAACTTAAGAAGCTTGACTTTAAAGGAACTGAAATAATTTTAGATTACACGGAATTCTTTAAAGTATTTAAGGATGATAAGGAAGTTTATAATTATATTAATGGAAACTTTATAGAAAATGAATGTAAGATTTATATCGACGCAAATGGAATCCTGTCAGAAGTAAAAACCGAAACTATGAAAACCGAAACAGTCATAGATTTATCGAGATATTTAAAAGAAATTGATGCGAAATTATATCTTTCTAAAACAGTAGAATCTCCTTTTATTAAATACTTGAATGAATTAAAATCAGGGAGAGTTGATTTTGCTTATAATGGAAAACAAGTGCATGATGCTACAAAAGAAAATGTACTAATTAAAGATTATATAAGCAACAATATAATGAACTATATTTCATTTATGGTTGTTAATGATTCTAATGATTTGGATGAATTAATAGAAATTGAGCAACATATCGACGATATCGAACAACATTACAGAGATAATTACCAAGATGGGGATATTGATATAGCAATCTCACCCAATTTAAAACTACCCAATTATAAAGGTGACCTTATAAAGGATAATGAAATTATATCAGGTTTGGAATTTGACGATCTAGATAAATTTGATGATTATTATCATGATAATTCTTCTGGTACGTATATATCAATATACAAGTTTAATTTCTTTGGGATAGATGGAGTAGATAAATATCTTCAAATATCAGCTAGAGGTGGAAGTATAGAAACATCGATATATGTAAGAAATGTTTTCGTCGAAGATAGTAATATAAGTGTGAAAAAATGTGCAATACTTAAATACTTAAATAAAGCGAAGCTATTTGTGAATATAATTAACAATAATATAGTTCCTGATCTATCTAGAACAAAATTATTATTTTCTGATAAAGAGTTAATCAGTAATTCAATTTATCAAGCATTATATTTATTTCTATTAGAAGATACAGCGGACGCAACAGAGAAATTAATTTTAAGGAATTATATTAAGCAATATCATAATTATCAGAATACCTTATTAAAGGACGAACATATTAATCAAATTAAACAGTTTTAATATACTTTGTTATTGATCTAGTGACAATGTACATTGTGGAAGCTTAAAGTAATCTTTCAATAAATCCATCTGAACATGATAATTATGAATCCTTTTAAGCCCCGAAATTTAATTTGAGTCTAGGTTTACTTAACGTAGTAAGCTGGATGCAGAATCAATAGAGGGGATTTTTTATGCAACGAAGACGATTCCAGAATGGAGTTTAAACAACAAATCATTGGAAAACCAAAGAGGTCGGGAATACTGCGCAAGTAGCAGGCTATAAATAAAAGAACTGGTATATTAAAAAGTCGATAACCTAATCTATGTTAGGCTCTCGACTTTTTAGTGTATTTATTTTACCCTATCAATAGATACGGTGAACCGTACCACAAGTAGGGTGAAATTGTTGGCTTTAGCCGCTCAAGGGCGCGGAAATGACAATAGCCTATTCCCCGTCCATGTATCTAAAGAAGGCAGGATCGGGAGTGCCCTTATCCGGCCTTCTTGGGTGTTATATGTTTTCTACTGTACTAACCTATCCAATTCTGGATGCAATTTGTTCCGCAAAACATACACCATGATGGCACCAACAAGGAATGCGACCGCATCCGCAATGACAAGCGACCAGACCACCCCGTGGAAGCCGTTCATTTGATTGGCGATAAACAACACAGGAATCAGAGTAATTCCTTGAATAATTGACATAATAAACGCGGCAGTTCCTTGCGCTGTTGCTTGGAAGATCCCGGTAAACAATGTGGTCATTCCTGTAATGAACAAGGATAGGAACGTCACATGTAGAATGTAGCTGCCCATTTCAATTAATTGCGAGTCATTTGTAAATAAACCAATTAAGTGGTCGGAAATCAAATAGACGACGATGCCGAATACGACTGCTAACGCCACAATCACTTTGATCGTAAATCCAATGGTATTCTTCATGCGTAATCTATTCGCTGTGAAAGAGAAGGCAATCAACGGCACGACTCCCTCGCATAAGCCCATCAGAATAAACTCAGGAAATTGCAATAAACGTGATGAAATTCCGTAAGCCGCTACGGCCTGATCCCCATATTCGACAAGAAAATGGTTAAAGATGAGCGACATTGCACCCAAAAAGATACTCATAATAAAGACGGGAACTCCGATTTTGAATACATTGCTCAGAATGTCCTTGGTAGCCTTGAACCATTTTACGGAGACAGTTAAGAATTGGCTCTTATATCCCATATGGAAGGCGTAGAATGCACTCGCAATCAAGTTAGAAATGACCGTAGCAGACGCAACGCCGATCACGTCCCAATGGAGCACGAAGATGACTAACGCGTCGAGAATAATATTTATAACAACACTGAGAATCATACCGATCATCGACGTGATTGCTGCACCCTCCGAACGCACGATATTCTCCAGCGTGAAGAATAATACGACGAATGGTGAGCCAATAAGCATAATCGTGACATAGTCCTTCGTGAATCCGAAGGAGTCAGACGTTGCCCCCAGGCTATGAACGATTGGATTGATCAACGGGAGACCCATGGCCATCACGATAAGACCGAGAACTAAACTGCTGTAAAAGGCGAATGAAGACACATGCTTTACATCATCATATTTTTTCTCTCCTAGCAAACGGGAGACGAATGTACCGCTGCCCATGCCAATCAAGTTGCCTAGCGCCATTATGATTGCGAATAACGGCAGGGTTAGTGCGAGTGCGGTTAACATAGCAGTATTGTGAAGTGTACCAAGGAAATAGGCATTTAAGATGGAATATATAACATTCATTGACGTGCCTAGCATCATCGGTACAGCGAAGTGAGCTACGGCTTTTGCGACCGGTGCTTTTTCAAAGTAATAGAGGTTTTCTGCATCCATGTTGGATCACCGCTTTCTTCATTATTTTAGTTATTAGTCTAACACCGTTAGATTGAACCTTACAGTGTTAGATGATATCATGAACCTATGAACCTGTAAAGCATAAACTTACACTGTTAGATAAAAGGGCGGATGACAATGAAAAAGCAGCAGCCTCAGATTTCGGAGGATAAGATTTTGGAAACCTCGTGGGAGCTTCTTGGAGAGGAGGGCATCGAGAAATTCAGCATGAGACGATTGGCCGACAGGTTAGGGATTCAGGCTCCCTCTCTGTACTGGTACTTCAAGAGCAAACAGCATCTCTACCAGCGTCTGGCCAACCAGGTATCGAGAATGATTCTGGAGGAGTTCCATTCCGAGGGGGACTGGAAGGAGCAACTGACGGTGCTTGCGGTAACGGTACGGAGCGTGCTCAGCCGATATCCCTGCTCCACGCAGCTCATGATGATGACGCTGCCCCACGAACCGGACATCATCCGGTTCACCAACCGTATGCTGCTCTGCGTGGAATCGACGCCGCTTGAGCAAGAGCAGAAAATGCAAGTGGTTACTACGCTTGTGAACTATGTCTTCTATTTCGTTCTAGACGATTATCAGCATGAGCGCAATGTCTCCGCCATCCTTAAGAACCAGGAAGCGCATCCGGGTGAGGAGATGATTCGCCTTCTGAACTCCATGAGCGAGACGGATGCGGGACTGTTTCGGAGGATGTTCACGAACGGGCTGTTCGATCTGATGGGGACCGACGGGGCGTTCGAGTTCGGCTTGAAGCTGATTCTGTTGGGGATTGAGCAGGTGATAAAGGAGCAGGAGAAGTAGCGTTAGGTTAATTAATTGCAGCTGTCACGACGCGACAGCTCCCTTTTTATTTTTCGCCGATAGCCCCGTTACGGTGAACCTTATCATAAGTAGGGCGAAATTTTTGTTAGCAAACTAAAGGTTTTTCAAAATTATGGTTTGCATATTATATGTGCCTGAATACCCAATTCTTTACACATAGATATAAATGAGGATAGCAGCCAGAATAACTGAATAACTTGAGAACGAGTAGAAATTTTGTTTTTTAGTTTATTTAACTCTTCAGTTAACTCAGCTTTTGATAAATAATTTACGACAAGGTATATATGATTTAAGGAATTTGGGTGATTTAATGCTTTTAAATAACATGAAGCACCATTTTCCACTGTATCCCCAATCCGCTTTAGAGCTATCTTTGTATCGTTGTAATATGATGACCATCTCATCTTTTTTGCATTTAACTGAGAAATATTAATATTCATATTTCCGATATTTTTCAAGGCTTGTCCGACAACTTCATGAAAGGCTGATGCTGACATCTGAGAGGTTGAGTATTTTGCATGGTAGAAAGAAATGCTTGTAGGATTTCTTACAGATATATAATCAGCAAATTCGTTACCAAGGTCATCACAAAATAAGTAATCCGAATCATACGCCAAATTAGTTTCTATAAAGTTAAATATGGAGTTAGAACTGAAAGAATTACTCTCTTTAGTGTAATCTTCTTTTTTACCCTTTTCGGATGTAACATTTTCTAGATCTTTGTATGCTTCAAATACTTCTAAAAATGAATCTAAATTTCCTAGAAGCCTAGTATCTTTAATAGACGCTTACTGGTATATATAACATCAACTTCGGTGAATGTAATGATAAAGTTTTGATTTCTGTTTATATAATCTAGCAAACTGATTTCTTGATCAGTGAATTTTAGAATGATTTTTTTGAGTCTGGGTGAACTAATTGTAATAGAACTAATATTTTTTTTTATAGTGATATTTTTATCATATGGGTTCTGAACATTATGAGTAATTTTTTTATCACTTATTTGTTTATTCTCTATAATGAAATAAGATTCAAATTTTTTTAAGACCTCCTGCAAATTTATATTTCTTCTACGATCTTTATTGTAACGATATTCAACTGATTCAAGAGAGTCAGTTTCAAGTTCAGTTAGAAGGTCATTAAAATGAAATAAAACACTAGAGGGGCGTAATAAAGGAAAAATTTCCCTGGTTTTTAAAGGTGTTGAGAAGCTATCAAGAAATGAATCAGCTAAAACAAAGTTTTGGATCTTATTAATAATTTCTTGTAACCAGCCAACATATTCATGGAACGTGACCTTTTTTCCTAGTTTATTAATGCGTGAGGTGTTAAGTGCTAGAGAAATACGGTTATCACTTTCCTTAATTCTTATATTTTTCAATACGTAGCGGCCTAAATAAGCAGCTGAAAAAGAGGCTCGAAGGTCATTAGCTTCAACGTTACGATTCCTGATAGCATTGTCGCTTATATCCATATTTGCCATGGAAAATTTCTCGAAATATGCTTTATCGCTTAAAAAGAGACGAGATATCGTTAAATAATCAACCTTAACGGAAGTAAAATATTCATGGGACAAGATGCATCTATGTTTATTCTTGATTCTCAAAAATAAAATTTTAGGCAGAAATCAGCTCTCCTTACCGGAAACCATGCTTTGTGTCTTCTCATGCATCGCAGAGGGATTGGATCAAAAGCCGCTTGACTCTGCAAAGACGATTACCATTACTATGCGATATTTAAAAAATGGCGAAGAAACAGTTGTTTTTCCTCATTAGGTTTGCAGACCGCTTTCGCCTTGTGTCATATGACATTATGGCACTGGCCGATTTGACATCAAGAGCCGTAGGATACGACTACTACTTGTAAAGGATGTGGGCTCTTTGATGACAAGAACCGTCGTCAGCTTTATTCAAAATGGCTATTTCCTACTGCTTACTTTCGCTACCGGATTGTTTTACTTTTGCTTTTATCTGGTCGCTCTTACATTAGGCTTGAGTCTTTCGTTTACCGTCGTGGGTGTTCCTCTGATTACTCGCATTTTGCGAACTACATACGCCTTCCTGCAATTTGAACGCATACAGACCAAGATCTATACGGATATTACCACAGAGCTTTACGTTAAACCAATAAACACCGATGCCTCTATCTGGCTTCAAGCAAGGAAGGAGCTGCTAAATCGGCGCAACTGGATTGCTATCGGCTGGCTGATGCTGAAGCTTCCGGTGGGGATTTTAAGCCTAATTAGTGCGGCCTTGCTTTATATAACTCCACTCGCGATGATTGCGACCCCGCTCCTCTTTCCGCTATTTAATTATTATTTTATGGGTGTACTTGTAGATACTGTGATAAAATCCGTATTGGTTTCGGCCTCAGGAGTCATATTCACTATGGTGAGCTACAGGCTTGCGAACAGCTTCACGCGCATGCTAGGAGGCTACACCCGTCTTATGATCAAGAGTGTGAACCGGTAGCCGGAATGTCCCGGTCTGGATTTAAAAGTATTGTTGGATGATGGTCTGCTCTATAATAGTTACGTAATGTCATACTGATAGTTCTTAGGGGTTGATGGTTTTGTTCGATATGGTAAAGCAGTGGTTCTGGTACGACTGGTTCATGCTTACGATCCGCCTGATTTGCAGTACTTCTCTCCTGCTCACTATCATAGAGCGGCAAGCTCATTTCACGCTGCCGCTTTGGGTTCTTGTGTTTTGGCAGCTTATTGCTTTTTCCGTTCCCTGGCTGTGCTTGCAGCTCAATTATAGATACTACCTGCTTACCGAGATTGTGATCCCGGGCGGGCTTTGCTTGTATTTAGCTTCATTTTTTCCAGAAGCCTACCTCACATTCCTATTGTATGCATTTTTAATTGCCGCTAACAGCAAACAAAGAACATATCTTTGGTCAGGTCCTTTATCAATATTGCTCCTACCCGCTATAATTAAGCTGCTTGCAGAGCAGAGTGATTTTTGGGTTATGACCATTCAATTCGGGACGGCTTATGCATTCGGATTTTCCTTCCATTTATTGATGGTCAATCATCGTCAAAGCGAAATTATACGCGAGCAAAATGCGGTGCTGGAGCAGTACTTGTCCCAAATCGAGCGCATCACGCTGGCCGAAGAGCGGAATCGGCTCTCCAAAGAGCTCCATGATACTGTCGGTCATGCGTACACTTCCCTCATTATGGGGTTGGAGACCTTGCGCCCTGAGCTAGAAACGGATACAGGAACGAAACGGCTCGATTCCCTATTGAACCTGGCCCGCCAGAATATGGATGAAGTGAGAGGCTATGTGCATCAAATCGAATCGCCGCATGAAGAACTCCCACTGCTTCAGTCTTTGCGGAAGCTGGCAGAGGAGTTTCAGGAGCATGCTAAGGTGTCGGTTCGTTTCCAGGCCTTCGGGGAGGAATACCCTGTAACGAAGCAAGCGAAGATAGCGCTGTATCGCTGCTTGCAAGAATCATTGACGAATGCCGTGCGTCATGGACACTCGACGGAGATTACGGTTTTGGTGCAATTCGAGCCTCAGCAGACGAGGCTGGAAATTCAAGATAACGGCCGCGGGATGGAACATGGACGGGATGGCTTCGGCTTGAACGCCATGAAAGAGCGAGCGATGAATTTGCAAGGTCATGTTGGCGTCTATACCCAACCGGGCGAAGGCACCCTCGTTACCTGCACCCTGCCACGACAAACGGAGCTTAAGGATGATGTCATCCGTCTGTTGGTCGTCGATGACCAGCCTTTTATCCGTGAAAGTCTGCGGACTCTTCTCGAGGAGCAGCAAGATTTGCAAGTCGTAGGGGTGGCAGAAGATGGCAAGCAAGCCATCGAGCTGTGCAGGCAGGTTCAGCCTCAGCTGGTGCTCATGGATTTGGACATGCCGAACCTGGACGGAATCTCCGCATCCCGTATCATAAAACAAACGTGGCCCCACATCCGCATCTTAGTTCTCACCACGTTCGAAGATACTGGACAGGCTCTGGAAGCGCTGCGAAGCGGAGCGGACGGATACTTATTGAAGTCGATGAAGCCGATAGAGCTCGCCGAAACAATACGCACGGTCTATCGCGGAGGCACGCTGATCGATCAGGAGATGTCGCACAAATTGTTTGCACAGCTGGAATCCGCCAAGAGCGGGGAAGATCCGTCGACAACTCAAGTGGCCGCGACCTATGATTTAACTCCACGGGAGCTTGAAATTTTACAGTCCGTGTCGAAAGGACTGCGATATAAAACCATTGCCTCCAAATTGTATTTATCTGATGGTACGGTTAGAAACTATGCGTCATCGGTCTATCTGAAGCTGGGGGTTCGCAACCGGGAGGAAGCGGTGCAAAAAGCCCGGGAGGCAGGGCTTCTGGAATAAACCTTACGGCTCGATGCCGATTTCCGTTGGATATGGAGAAAACCAAGAAAACCCCCAGTTTGATCGGGGGTTCAGGAAACCTTATATAAAGTACCATTATAGGAATTGGCAATTTTGGTGTAGAGGCTACAATGTGGATACCGTAGGGCGAAACAAGACAGTGATTGCCGAATACATTCGAAATCAACTAACCGAGGACAAGAACTACGAACTACTCACGATGAAAGAACTGTTTGACTCGTTTACGCGTAAGTTGATACAAAAGGGCATATAAAATCCCCTTTATGGGGGAAGCCTGAGACCAATCGCGGTTGGCAGACTTTCGGTACGCCTCCTTAGGTGCCTGCTAGTACCGTGCCCTTATCGGTTAGCTTTTGCTTGCCCATAACATCCTCAAATGGGCGAGATGAACCAAAAAGCGCGAGTCATGGGGAAATCCCCCCTGCACTCGCGCTTTTTTTCGTTAATCCTGAAGTAAGCACTGTCCCTTACGGTAGAAAATCTACTTAATCCTTTTGAATTAGTGACTGATTGGCAACGTATAGTAATTAAATGCTTGATCCAACAAGGCACTGGCTTCTTGACGCTTCAAAAGCTGTTTGGAGCGGAAGTTTATGGAGCCGTCTGAATTGATCTTGATATCCGGGTCCACGATACCTTGGGAAACAAGAGCTGTGATGGCTTTAACTGCCCAAGCATCCGTTTCGCCACTCAATTTAACCTTAGTTCCAGGCTCAACCTGTTTCAGGTTCTGGATCATTACCGCCGCCATTTGTCTAGTAATAGGAGAATTAGGCTGATAATTACGTAGTCCGGCCATCATCTGCTTCTTATTCGGTTCAATCATGAAAGGTTGTTTATACCACCCGTGGGCGCGCAGCAGCACTTCTGAGAATTCTTCCTGAGTCATCGTTCCTTTCGGATCGAAGAGGTTGGCTGACTTTCCGCTCATGACTTTCAAAGCATTAAGGTTGTTTATATATGAAATATATTTACTATCCGCAGGTACATCAGAGAATGGTGAATCAATGTTTATTTTTTGCGCATAAGCAACGAGGTCTGGGAGCTGCATGTAATACAAATATGCAATATGGCCTGCTTCATTTTTATTAAACGTCAATTTATTACCTGATTCATCTTCAAATAATAAAGGGTGGATCATTTTTAGTGTATGTTTGCCTGATGTTCCTGTCTCCAATATTAATTTCCCGTCCGAATACGAAACCTTCGTCCTTAAGGCAGCGATACGCGTGTTTTGGTATAATCCCACGTAGCCTTGGGCCTGCTGCTCACTTATTGTCGCGTAGGTTGACTTTGGAACTTCTGCTTTTCTCGGATAATAATGATTCATAAATTCTTCATACACGTCAAGACTCATCATGGAGTCGTTATTGTAGGACATATACATCGCTGTGTTCTTCTCAGGCAGAATAACAATCAAGGAAGAATGCCCTGTAACATTTCCTCCTTTTAGAATCACATGCTGATTATTCATCTTCTCTTTGAAGTAGCCTTCGAATCCAATTGTTGTAACCGGGAACTCCTTGTCAGGAAATAATTGGTATGTGTGCATTTGCTCTATGCTCTTTTGACTCACCACTTCTTTACCTTTGTACTTTCCTTTGTTCAGGTGCATAATGAGGTACTTCGCCATGTCATCTGCTGTTGAAACCATACCGCCTTCAGGTTTTTCCGTTGGTTTAAACCCGTCCAAGGGTATCAGTTCGCCTGTTGGTCCATAGTGAGCAGCCATTCTGCTTAACAATTGGGGGGTAAACCGCACACTCGTCGAAGTCATGCCTAACGGTTTGAAAATATTCTTTTCCATATATCGGGAATATGACATGCCCGTTACGTTTGCTACTGCATATCCCGCTAGCATGAAACCAAAATTGTCATAAGTGTACGCTTCTCCTGGAGGCCTGACAACAGTTGGCATATTTGATGCAATGTACTTCTTCATTGGAAAATATTTGTCCGCGTATTCTGGATGCATTTCCATGAGAATATCTGGTTCATCAAATCCACTTGAATATGTAAGTAGATCAAACATCGTCAGTTTTTTTCCTGTTTTATTCGGAACCTTTATTCCTCCTAAATACTCTTGGATATCGTGTTTTAAATCCATTTTCCCCTTATCGACCAACTGCATAGCTGCCAATGCAGTGAATGACTTTGTAACAGAGCCGATTTGGAAAACGGTATTTTTATCAACAGGAATTCTTTTTTCCCTGTCGGCATAACCGTAACCTTTGCTTAGCATCACTTTCCCACCTGCGACGACCACAAAATTAGAACCAACTGTATTAAACTTCTTCATCTTGTCCGCAAAAACACCATCTGCAAAAGCTTCTAGTTCCTTGGCATCTCGCGGCCCCTCCAAGCTAGCCTTTTCAGATGTAACTGGTGCGTTAACGGGTGCGGCAACTGACGCGCCGTTGGGTGCCATACACGCGGTAGTTATCGTAGCAGATAATAGTAGAACCGCGAGACTGGTGTGAAACATTTTTTTCATGAATGATTTCTCCTTGAAATGTATTTTTGCCTTATAGCGTCCGGCAAAACCAAGTATGGCAAAGGACTTGTCATACCAACAAGTTACATTTCGTCACCCACCATACCAAGTCACTCCAAAGTGTCATATGACAATTAGGCTTCTTACAAGACATCATTATACAAATTCGATTTTTAAGGGAATAGAAGGGGCTTACTCAAGAGGCTCTTTCAGAGAAAGCGGAAATTCACTACAGTTACATATCAGAAATGGAACTAATGCCCAGTGTTCAATGGTAATATCGTTTTTGCGTGTGTCCATTTGATTGCATACCTTTACAACATTACATCTTTAAGAAAAGAACAGCCGGAATGGTTTAGAGAGGATTTAGGTACCCTCTTCACATGGTTGGAGCAGGGGAAAATCAATCCGCTTGTTTCCTATCGAATTCCGCTTCTTGAAGCGGTACATGCTCAGCAGTTATTAGAGAAGTCGCAAGCTGTCGGCAAAGTGGTTCTCACTGTATCATAAAGGGAGGCTGACAAGTCTATGTACTCCATTGGAGAAATCGCTAAATTAACGGGTATTACAGCCTTTACCCTTCGATATTATGAAAAAATAGGCGTTCTCCCCAAGCCTCGCCGTCAAGATGGAAAACGAAGTTATGATGAACAGGATCTACAATATGTCCGGTTTATTCATGGATTAAAGGAGACGGGGATGAGTTTGGAGAACATCGCGGCTTTTACCGAGGATGGCTGCCTACTAACCCATAACGATTCGGACATGGACATTTGCGAAATTTTATACAAGAGGATCAACATGCTGGATAAGCATATTGACCTATTGGAGCAGCAAATGAAGCGGCTGGAATCGGTAAAGGCGATTGCGCATGAAAAAAGCGCGTTTTATTCCGCTATGCTGAAAGGGCGGACATCGAAGAGGGTACAGGATATATAAAATCGAATATAATCTGATAACAAATGGGCATCCGCTGGATGCCCTCTTTGATGAATTGAGAAAAAACTTGCTGTTTCAAAAAAATGAGGAGAAGCGTATCATAAATAAAGGAAAGTTTTGTATAAAAGATTAGGAGATTCCAAACCATCGCACAAAAATCCGTTTCGGAGAACATCAGGAGGCGAAGATTGACCCATGCAGCGTACGAATTGTTTACCGATATCTTTACGGAATGAAAAGCAAGAAAGAAAGAATTATTGATGAAAGGGAATATGAAATTAAACAACGGGTATGCGAGATGCCGAGAAGTGAAGATAGCCGGCAATTCCCTGGAAATTATATGGAGAAGCTGACCAATCGCCTGAAACCCGTGAACTGTGAGACATCTTGTACAAAGTAAAGGGGCATCCCGCAAAGAATGGTCTTAAAACTTGCGTTACAAACAGCGCGGTGAACCCTACCATAAGTAACGGTGAACCTGCCCAGAAAATCTGTTATAATATCGAAGCTAAGATGAGGAGTGAGTTTACTCTAACGTAAGCATGATCTGCATATGAAAATTTTATTAGTCGAAGATGATAAGACGATCGCGTCGGGACTGGAATATTCGCTGCAGCAAGATGGTTATCGGGCCGTTCTCTGTCATGATGTCGCTTCAGCCAAAAAGGTGCTCGCCGAAGACATCGATCAGTTCACTTTATGCTCGTTCGATTTACAGCTTCCGGACGGAAACGGCTATGAATTGTGCAAGATGGTGAAGGAGCGGCGAGACATTCCGGTCAACTTCTTAACGGTGATCGATGATGAGGTCAATGTCGTGATGGGACTCGACATGGGAGCCGATGATTACATTACCAAACCTTTTCGGGTTCGTGAGCTTCTTTCCCGGATCAAGTCCGTCTTGCGGAGATACCAGAAGCCGTCCCACGCTGGAGCGATCATCGACATCGACAATGTTCGAATCCACACGCTGGAAGGCAAAGTGCATAAAAACGGTGCCGAAATTCCGCTAACTGCCTTGGAATATCGCTTGTTGCTGATCTTCGGCAACCACATTGGACAGGTCCTCACAATGAATCGATTGTTTATTCTGGCGCGAAAGTAAGAAAGGAAAATATTATTGATGCATTAAAG
Source organism: Paenibacillus maysiensis (assembly GCF_000520815.1). Lineage (GTDB taxonomy): Bacteria > Bacillota > Bacilli > Paenibacillales > Paenibacillaceae > Paenibacillus > Paenibacillus maysiensis. The sequence goes on from NZ_ASRY01000002.1 coordinate 16,477, forward strand.
CAAGAGAAATTATGATAGCCATCGGCCCTGACTTGGTTGAAGTCAGGGCCCGCTTCGTTCTGGGGAGCCTAAACGGCCACATTGTTGATATCTATGACAAAAAAGTATCCCAACATTATAATTGTTATATATCCTACAGCGGCACTGATCAGGAGGACGGCATGCAATTTCAACCAATATATTATGATGGGGAATTATTTCTACCGAAGATTGAATTAAATATGACATCGAACCAATCGATTGGGATTATAACGGACTTGAAGCGAAAGCAGCTTTTAATGAATCAATTAAAGGATCATTCCCAATATTATTTATTTCGAGCTCAACAAAACGAGTATATGCGTTTGACGGTGGAAGAGCTGATCACTTTTCTAATCAATGTAACGGAGAGGAATGAACGCGTCGCTCCGTTAATGGATTATTTTGCTTTAAAAGAAGAACGGAAGGTAAAAATCAAGGATCTAAGCTCATCGAAAAGGATGTATGTGACATTGCTGCGTGTCTTTTTTGCGCATCAGCCTACAATTGTATTGGAGGAACCCTATTTTTACTTGGAAGAAGAAGATCGTCGTCATTTTAAACGGATTTTGGATGACCTTTTGAAAGAAAAGCAGATTTTAATTTTAACTTCGAACTTAGAGGATGCCATGATTTCTTGTGATGCCATTTATCGATTGAACGAGCTCGGATTTCATCCACTGGATATTCGGGACTCGGAAGAGGTTAAGCAGGAAGCGCAGGAACAAGATCGGGCCAATATAACCCTGCAGAAGATTTATACGAAAAGAAATGACAAAGTGATTTTATTTGATCCGCCTGAAGTCGATTACATAGAAAGTATGGATGGTTCGATCCTTGTACATGTAGGTGGAGAAAATTATGTCTGTGCTTTGACGCTAACCGAGCTCGAGCAGAGGTTGTTAAATTTCGGATTTTTTAGGTGCCACCGATCCTACATCGTTAATCTGCAAAAAGTAAGAGAGATTATTACATGGACGAAGAATAGCTACAGCTTGCGATTAAATACGGGTAAAGATGCCGTGGTTCCGTTATCCCGTTCAAAATTGCATGAATTAAAAGCACTTCTTAACATTTAATTTCCGGGGCAATATCGAACCAATCAAGCATTCCATGGTACCATTCAGGCGATAACAGCTACATTTCGGCGGGTTTTGATGGCTGGAAGCATGCAATCTTTATATGCTTAAGGCATCAACGCTAAGGAAGTGGTGTTCATGGATGTTATCCAAGTAGAACATATTCGAAAGAAATTTGGAAATAAGGATGCGTTATCGGACGTGTCCTTTTCCATTCCGAAAGGGGAAATTTTTGGGTTCCTGGGTCCGAGTGGTTCGGGAAAAACGACATTAATAAAGATTTTAACGGCGCAATTAAATCCGACAAGCGGACAGGCAAGTGTATTTAACCGGCCAGCGGAGATGATGCATCAGTCTGCTCAGAAAATGCGCTTTGGCATTTTGACGGATAACAGCGGTCTATATGAGAGATTAACGATTGAGGAAAATCTAGAGCTGTATCGCCAATTATATGACCTTCCTAAATCTTCGATCGATAAGGTGCTGCAGTTTGTGAACTTAAGCGGAGAGCGCAAAAAGAAAGTCAATCGCTTATCGAAAGGGATGCGCCAGCGTGTCTTGTTGGCATGCGCGGTTATCCATGAGCCAGAATTATTATTTTTGGATGAACCTACTTCGGCTTTAGATCCAGTAAACTCAGCACATATTTATAAAGGCTTACGCTACTTAAATGAGAAAGGGACAACGATTTTTTTAACTACGCATGATATGGCTGAGGCAGAATTGATATGTAACCGTGTAGCGATTTTGTATCAAGGACAAATCCAAACCATCGGCTCACCCAAGGAACTTAAAAAACAGCATCGAGAAAACGTAGTTAGTGTTGACTTAATCAATGGGGAGGCCTACCAGCTTCCGATTGATGAGGGAACGGCTGATCAAATAGCCGATTGGATGAAACGAGGGTTAATTGATCGAATAGAAACGAAAGAGCCAAGTCTAGGTGATATCTTTATTAAAATGACAGGAAGTGAGTTACTATGAGTATCTCATTAAAACGTGCTCGAGCGATATTTGTGAAGGATTACAAAGAGTTTTCACGCAATTATGCGGTCTCCTTTAGTGTGATTGTTCCAATTCTCTTCGCATTTCTTTTTCGAAGTGCAGGCCCGTCTTTGCCTGGAGCTATCGGTTTCCTCCTAAATACTTCGTTTGTGTTACTAACGTGTTTAGTACAAGCATGCTTGATTGCAGAAGAAAAGGAGCGTAACACTTTACGATCTTTAATGATGACTCCGGCCACGACCATGGATGTTTTAATCGGTAAAAGTACTTTAGTCTTTGTAGTGTCTGCTGTTGCTCTGGCTATTGCTACGTATATACTGGGCTATGAGCCAGCTAGTATATGGGCGTTTGTGGCAGCAATCATTCTTTCGATTATTCTATACACGGCAGCCGGGACGATATGTGGTTTATTCTCCAAGACGTTGCTTGAAGCATCACTATCTATAATGCCTGTGGCACTCGTATTCACTGGGGCACCATGGGGAGTGTTACTAGCGGATGATTTTCCGATCTTCAAAGTGCTGGAGTATGCACCAAGCGTCCAACTTGTGTATTTGCTAAATATACGAAATATAGGCTTTACGACGGAAGAGTTATTAAAACCCCTCCTCATTATTTTGGCATGGACGGTTGTATTAACGATTGTGTCTATTGTTTTGTATCAACGACGGTTAAAGGATGAGTAGGAAAAAAATATCGCGTATTTCTAGCGAGGAGGGATCAAATTCCGATGAATTTAGCTGTCAAGTTGATGCGAGAATTCAAAGACCGCGATACCCGGCATAAGCTGAAAGGCTATCGGGACAAAGCGGAGCTCATCAGGAAACGGAATTTGGAAGCATGGGACGAAAAGCAACTGCAAGCGGAACCTCTCCGGCTGGAAAAGGAGGCAAAATCGGCTACGCCTTTGGCCAAACCAACGATTTGAATTTCAGTTGCACCAGACGAAATAAAGGTTTGGAACTGATCCTTTACCTCCATACGGATCTCCTGGGACGGCAGTTTTTTTAATTTCGACAAAGAATTTGGCTGGCAGCACAACACTTCCGGTCTGTTCGACCTGAGTGCCATAAAGCCTATCGAAGTGGCCAGCAATGCCGCCGCGCTTCACACTTAGGCGAATTTTTCGCCGATGGGCTCGTTAAGCTGTACCCTACCATAATTAGGGCGAAAATTTCGGGGAAATGCTGAAGAGCTAGAGATGATTACAAGGATTAATCGGATATCTTCAAGGCCATAGATACAAGGAGAGATAGCACATAAAAATAGCCCCGGAGCTGTCTAATCGTTACAAGTTAGCTCTGGGGCGTTTATTTTTGACAGCGGTAACCTCTATGTTGCTGAATGATATAGCAGACGACAACGCCGGACAAGAATCCAATGATGAATTGTCGACACATAACAATTAACTTCACCTATTTGTGATTCTGATTGATGGAAGGTGCCAACAATAATTCATTATATATTTGCGAGAAAAATGGAATCCAACCTAATGAGAACTTGTTACTACTGACGCTTTGAAGTCTGTCAGCAGTTGTTTATTATTGAGATTTGCAAGGAGAGGCCAAGTTTTCACTTTATAGAGAGTTTGTAGAGACTAGTCTTTTTAACTATGGAAAAGAAAGTGTGGAAATTTGGGTGAAAATGTAGTTATCATGAGCCAATTTCCTAAGGATAACATAAACTCGTATTTTGGAAGAATAGATATTCTTCTTTCAACATTGTCAAACAAGATATTAGAAGTATGTTTTTCGGGTCTTGTCGAAATAGGTCTTATGACTTACACTAATTAGGAAAATTATCTCAAATTTTAGATATGAAATAGGAACTAAGATAGGCTGGTCATATGTAGATATCCTATAACCGATGTCCTACACCTGAGAAGATTTTTGTGGTGGTGTTGATCACAGCGAAACTAAGATAATAGGAAAATAGCACTACTACATGTACCAGTAAGCCAATCAGTTTCTATAGAGGAGGTGAAAAAGAAGGAACTTCGCAAGTTACATCAATCGATGGGGTGAGGCATTACTTTCATTTATGAGGTCGGTTGTATGACGATCGGATGAGACCCGCATAGGATGGTGGGAACATTGTCGAGTGGTTGTTTAGATTTTGTATAGGTCCTTTGTCGTATAATGGTGGAAATACGCTGTGCAAACTTGGCGTATTCTGTCATTTACAGGGCGAAGATGATCGAAGGAGAGGGGGAAAAGCTACTAAGCATGATCAACGGCCTGACGCCCACGGCACTTACCCGTTCATCTGGAACTCCGCAAGATTTCGGTGATGCAGAGGCTGCTGGGATCAAGCAAATACATATGTCTATTCGCTTGAGCGTTATATCGGGTAGATGATCTTGCTATCGCCAAAAATTTTCAGCAATTTCGAGAACGGAGGAGATTTTGTATTGAAACGAAAACGCAGTGTAGGTAAAGCAGTGCTATCTTTCTGCTTAGCAGTTTTGCTTGTCTTGCAGACAGTGACGTTCTCTGCTGCTGCATATGCGGAGAGTGTGCCAGGCGAAGCCGGCTCGCTGAGCGCGAACGAACCGTCGTCGGTATCTGAGGAGGTGTACGGTGCGCCAGTCAATTTCGCAGCGATGGCGGCAGACCCGGCGGACAAAACGGCGGTGCTCATGGGAGCGAATTCGTCCTTTCCGCTGGAAGTCATACAGGACGGGAATGTCTTACAGACGGGTGACACCATTCACGGGAGAAAGCCCTTCTCCTTGAGATCGACCGGCATCAAGGTTCCGGTGAAGGGTGACGCCGCCGATCCGAACACGGTGGATGGCAGCACAGTCATTTTGTATGGCGACTATGTGATGCTGGACAAAGCGACCTACTTTCCGGAAGTGATTCTGCCGGATGCCACCATGACGCTGAAGGAAAAATCGGGCTACACAATCGGAACCGCCTATTTCTCAGAAGCGGGCATCAAGGTGGTGTTTGACGGCGAGGAACGCTTTTTCAACGGACAGGGCCAGAACATCACCTTCGGCTTTGAATCCACCGCGAAGGCGGATGTGTCGGGCATAGAATATGGCCACCAAAAGCCGATTGACATTTTCGGGGCGGGCTACATGCTCGAAAACCCCGAGGTCACGTCTGCGTACAGCATCAAAAAGAAGTCCAACAGCAACGCTTCCGATAACGCTTGGATCAATCAAGCGGCTTTTGTAGAGGGGGCAATCGAGTGGCAGGTGGAAATTGCCGCCACAGATCTGTTTGACCCTGCCATCCCGCAGCCGCTGGACGGGCTGAAGTTTTATGACGCGCTCGATCCGGTTCAGGTGGGCACCTATGTGGAGGGGTCCCTTAAGGTCAACGGCAGTACGGTGACACCGGACGGCGGCACCACGAATGCGCTGGCCTACACCTACCCTGCGGGCTTTGGCGACAAGGCGATCGTCACCTTTAAGACGTGGATTCCCAAGGCGAAGTATTATACTGAGTATAACACCGCTAGTGGGTATCAGACCGTCACCAATATCGCGGAGCTGCGGGACGCGTCGGAAAGTAAGCTGGTTTCCTCGAATCCGTGGCGCGTCACCTTCAGGCCCGACTGGATTCAGAAGAGCGGCGTACTGGACAAGCGGTCGAGTTCCGCAGACCCGCGTACCATTACATGGACGATTGATGTCAACAAGAACTACAGCAAGCAAGGGCTGAAAGACTTCACCATCACCGATGCCCTGCCGGCCGGACTTACCTGGAAATCGGCCGCATGGCAGTCGTGGGACAGTGCTAAGAAGGACTGGTCAGCGACAACAACGCCGATAGAACCCGAAGGCGATGTGTATTCCTTCGGGGAGGTGAACGGTCCAATCCGGCTGGTCATTGTGTCCGAAGTTACAGGCAGTACAACCAGCTTTAACAACAAGGCCACCGCCCAGTGGAAGCTGGATGTCAATACCGTGCAGGACAATGACCAGGGTACCGTGGCGGTCACCGCCGCGGTCGTCATTGGCGCCCATACCCTGACAAAGCAAGCAGGTACCGGTGTTAATATCCTTGCTTCTGGCACATTGCCGTGGAAGGTTACCCTTACGCCTCAGGAGGCTCTCCCGGACGGTGCGGTGTACGATCTGCTGGTATATGGGGATGCGAACTCCATCGATTTTACCAAGGTTACGGCCGTCCCGGAGATTGACGCTGGAATTCTGGATCAGTTGAAGGGGAACATTGGGCCGGGGTACTACCAGCGGTTTCAGTCCGGTTCCTTTCAGTCGAGTGACGGCTTAACGCATCAGGTATACACCCTTTCACAGAATGGGAAGCCTGTCGCCGACTTGCTTCGTGTCACCGGATACAATACCGATAAGCCGGCTTCCTTCACATTTAATTCCCTGATGACGCAGTGGGAGCACTTCGCGGGCAATAAGGCCACAGATCAGTATAATCGGGCGTTCCTGTTTGAAGGTACAAATCGGACAGTTGATTCAACTCGGCCTTCTCTACGGGTCAACAGCGGTATGCTGGCCAAAGAAATGCTCTATGCGTCAAAGCCGGAGGGGACAAATATTGACCCTTCCAATGTCAATCACCACATTCGTAACAGCGACGCTAACGAAGCAAATATGCTGGCAGCCTATGATCAGGTGACCAAGACGGTGACCTTCCGGCTGTCGGTCAATATGAACGGCCTGAAGACCGAGGAGATGGCAAAGAATGGCGGCAATCACGTGGCCAGCGACATCAAACTCGTCGATACTCTGCCCGAGGGCTGGGAGTTTGTGCCCTATTCGGAGGGACAGGCTTTTGCGATTTACGGAGGGACCCGGGCAGACTATGGAGCGACTGTCAGCGCTGGGGCGCTTATTCCCGACCCAAGTGGTCTCGTGAGCTTCTCCGCCGCAGGGAACATAGGCACCTTTTCTTTTACCAAGCTGGAAAGTCCCTATGTTATTCTGTACAAGGCAAGACCCACTGAGGCGGCACTGCGTCAATACTTTGAAACTGGCGAAGCAAAGCATGCGCTGACGAATACCGCCGAGATGAAAATCACATGGGGGGATGAGCCTACCACAGTCACAAGCACCCGCAAGATCATCGTACCGATGCAGACGTTGAGCAAATCGGTGACGAAGCCGAACCCCGGCGTGCTGGAGTGGACGGTGAATTACACCCCGCCCTTTGAGGTAAAGGACGGCGTCTATCTGCAGGACACCCTTGGCGAAGGACTGGCGCTGCGCAAGGACGAAAACGGGAACCTCTCGCTGCGACGCCCTGACATGGCGGTGTACCGCGCCAAGCTGACTCCAAGCGGAGCCCTTGAAAGGGATGGCGCTGCACTGGATTTGGACGGCTCCGACCCGGAGGTCAGGGTTGAAGCTGTCACAGATAACGGCGTAACACGACTGACCTTCCGCATGGAAAATCCGAACCAGCTCTACCAGATGGTGTATCAGACCGAAGTCACCGGATTGCCCAGCAGCGGAAAGGCAGGCAACGAGATTAAACTGATGGGTGATGACACCCTGAAGAACATCGGCGCCAAAAGCGAACACGCGGTCGACAACAGTGATGTGGGCGGCAGCGCGGAAACTCAAGGCAAGCTGGATCTGCTCAAGGTCGCCCCGTCAGGCAAGCCGCTGAGTGGCGTAAAATTCACGCTGTATGAGTCCGACGGCGTAACAGAGGTCACCGGCGGAGAGACAGATGAGAACGGCAAGCTTAGCCTGTTTGCCAAAGCAGGGCTTTATGTGCTCAAGCAAACCTATATTGACGAGACCACCTATCTGCCGACCACGACAGTTTATCAGGTGCGTGTGGCGTCTACTCCCTGGAATCCCATCTGGGTGGACGGGGTGCAGGTAACCAGCGACAAACCGCTGGTTGTGCCAACCCCGGTGTGGGTGCCCGGCCATTTGACGCTGAATACGGCGATAGAGGGGAAAGGGGCGGACCCGGACAAGGACTTTGAATATAAGATTACCTTTAGCAACGGCAAGTCTTATGCCTATTCCGGCTCCATAAGTGGCACCGTGGCCAGCGGCGACACCGTTAAGCTGAAAGGTGGCCAGTCTATCACCATCAAGGATATCCCGGACGGTATCACCTATACCATCGTCCAGAAGGATTACACGGGCGAGGACTATGCTACCGATCCGGCGGATCTGACGCGTACCGGAAGCATTGTGGCGAAGGAAACGGTCGAAGCAAAGTTCGTCAACGCCAAGTATCTTCCCGGCAAGCTGACGATCGGGAAGACGGTCGCGGGCAATGGCGCGGACAAGAACAAGGCGTTCGAGTTCACCGTCACCTTCGAAGGCACGGGTGCAGGCAAGACGTATACGTATACGACATCGGGCGGTGCAATGGGAACCATCGGGTCCGGCGGCAAGATCCCTCTCAAACATGGGGAAACCGCCGTCATTGGTGGGATTCCTAAGGATACAACTTACACCGTCAAAGAGACTGATTATACGGAAGACGGCTACACGACGACTTGGCCGGACTGGCAAACGACCGGCACCATTATCGATGAAGGCGACCATAAAGCAGAGGTCGTTAACACGCGGATGGTATACGGCGGTCTGCTGATCGGCGAGACGGTGGTTGGCAGCGGCGCGGACAAGAATAAGGAATTTGAGTTTACTGTCCAAATCCCGGACGCCGATAAAGGTAAGGCGTACCCTTATACAAAGTCGAACGGCACGCAGGGAACGATCCAATCCGGCGAGACGATCACCCTTAAGCATGGGGAAACCGTCGCCATTGAAGGCATTCCGAGCGGTGACAGCTATATCGTCACCCAGACTGATTATTCGGGCGAGGATTACACCGCCGATCCGGTGAATCGAACGTATAGCGGCACGATCATAGAGAAGCAAATTGACGAAGCTCGCTTCGTCAATGCGAGGTATCTCTCCGGCAAGCTGACGCTGACGGCGGATCCCGCAGTCGTTCCCGGCAACGGTGAGACGCCTTCGCAGTTGACGGCTACGTTGACCGATTATGAAGGCAAGCCGGTTGCGAACCAGGATGTCGTCTTTATCCTGCCGGATCAATCGGAAGTCACGGCCAAGACCAATGAGCAAGGAAAAGCAATCATCCCTTATACACCGCCGAAGCTGGACACAACAACGCCTGAGGAGCACCACATCACGGCTAAGGTGGACAGCCTGACAGAAGGAAAATTGACCGCCGACACGACGGTAACCACCGTACCAGCGGCAATCACCGGGGTGCTGCGAGACAACACAACGGGCAAAGTGATTCCGAATGCGACTGTGGTCATCACCAACGAGGCAAATGGCGAGAAGCACGAGATCACGACCGACGCCGCCGGCGCATATTTCCATCCTGTGCCGTATGGTGGCGACTATACGATCAGCTTCACGAAAAAGATCAAAGTGAATGGTGTTGACGAGTCGATCACTTTCACGCAAAAAGCGGAAGTTGACAGCGATGTGAAGGGCGGCGAGCTGGTTCCGGCGCACATTACGGCTGTAGGCGTCGTGCTCCTGAAGCAGCCTGAAGGGCAGTCTTCGCTGCTGAACGGCGAACTCGCCGGCAAGATGCGCATTTATTTGCGGGATGCAAGCGGCCAATACGTTGTAGATGAGAACGGTGTTCCGAGAGCATTCGGCTTGCAACCGAACGGCGCATTCTCTGCGGATAGCTTATCCGCAGAAAACTACAAAATGGAAGTACGTTACGAAGTTGCGCCAGGCAAAGAACTGACGCTCATCAAGGCGGATCTAGACGTGAAGGCGAACGGGGAATTGAATATTTCTCAGGAGCTCGTTGACCCGTACGGTATCATTACGGACGAAACGACCGGCGCAACGATCGAAGGCGCCGAAGTGACGCTGTATTATGCGGATACGCCGAAGAACAGGGAGAAAGGCATCGTGCCGGGCACGAAAGTAACGTTGCCTGCGATTCCGGGCTTTGCGCCTAATGATAACGCCAGCCCAAGTCAGAACAGCGACGAAAACGGCGCGTATGCGTACATGGTGTTCCCGGACACGGACTACTATTTGATTGTGACGAAACCCGGGTATGAGACGCATACGAGCCCTATCATCTCGGTCGGAAGCGACATCGTACGCTATGATGTACAGTTGAAGCCGATAAGTTCCGGAGGCGGCGGTGGCGGCGGAACTGGACCCGGCAAACCCGGGCCTGACCCCGCGAAACCCGAACCGGAACAGCCTGGCAATCCCGGGCCCGGCGGTAGCGGCAACGGAACCGGCAACGTCGACAACGGAACCGGCAACGTCGACAACGGAACCGGCGACAGCAACAACGGAGCTGGCAACGTCGACAATGGAACCGGCGACAGCAACAACGGAGCCGGCAACGTCGAAAGTGGAACCGGCAACAACGAGCTGGACGATGTTCCAGAAACAGGGGATAACAGCGTACCGCCAGCCCTCTATATGGCTTTGGCGCTGATGTCCTTGATTACGATCGGACTCTGTCTGCTCGGCGGCAGGAAGAAAAAGCACATTCAGTAACCGGAAAGGCGGTAAGAAAATGAATAAAACACGAAAAATTCTTATCGCCGTTTCCTTGTTTGTGTTGGTGTTTTCTTTGGTCGAAGTTTCCAGAACCTTCCTGCTCGATTATACTGAAAGGCATAAAATAGAAGAATTGTCAAAAATTTGGGAAAAAGAGTCGGACAAAGGCGGAGGGAAAGTAATCCCCTCCTCTTTGATCACGAAGGCGCATGAGCCGGTCATGCTTCCTGAGTTTCAAGAGCTTTACGAGAGAAATCCGGATATCGTCGGTTGGCTGAAGATTGACGGCACCCGGATTAATTACCCGATCATGCAGAACCTACAGGATTCACAGTTCTATCTCAATCATGATTTCGATAGAAAGAAAAGCAAAAGCGGCCTCCCCTTTTTGGACGCGCACAGTCGGATCAACGGTTCGGGCATTTTGCTGATTCACGGACATCACATGAAAAGCGGCTGGATGCTTACAGATTTGTTGAAGTACAAGAAAGAAAGCTTTTATAAGGAGCATGCTACGTTCCAGTTCAGTACGCTTTACGAAAAGGAAGAGTATGAGATTGTTGCCGTTATTCTGTCAAAAGTTTATCGCAAATCGGACGACGTTTTTAAATACTACCAGATTGAGAAGGTAAGAACGCCCGCCGAGTTCGATTCGTATGTTCAGAACATCAAAAAACTCGCTCTTTACGACACGGGCGTGACAGCCCGGTATGGTGACAAGCTTATTGTACTGTCTACGTGTGAGTACTCGACCGAAAACGGTCGGTTAGCGGTGGTCGCCCGAAAGCGTAAATGAGGATGTGGAAACACGGATTCAAGTTGCTTCATATCACGTTCTCCCTTGGAGGACGTGATTTTTTTTGAATTTATTTGTTTATGCTTTCATTCATCTCCTCCACTAAGGATGAAGTAGACCGCAGACAAAGCCTGCGGTCTTTTTGCGCTCAAAAATGCCAGTACAGCTTAATATCGGTATTCGTCAACGTAGTTCCACTTGAAATTAATCAATGATAGGAGCCGGATGTCTTATGTTAAAGTTGAAATACCTTACACCGATCAGCATCCCACCCTACGCTATTCTACCTCGATCTCTTTTACCGTCTCGCCTTCAACCAGTACGGGTTGGTAGTAGGTGTTGGTGGGCAGATCCTTTTTGCCTTGCAGTTTCTTAATGACCCAGTCGGCGGCGTCGCGTCCCATTTGCTCCTGAGGGTGGGTTAGCGTCGTAAGTTTGATGTTGGCGTTTTTGGCGATGTACGAATTGTCCTGACCAATGATGGATAACTCGTCCGGAATGGATATGCCCAGTTTTCGGCATGCATGCACCACTTCCAACCCGACCTCGTCGTTGTAACACACGATAGCGGTCAACGCCTCCCTGTTTTCGTTCAGGAACGTTTCCAGATTGGTGGACAGATCTGGCTTCGACGCTGTATCGAATGAAAGTACTTGCTCGGGATGAAACCGTAATTTGGCTTCGCCCAGGGCCTTGATGTACCCCTTCATCCGGTACTTTCCTTGCAAATCATCCATTTTTGCGATAATGCCGATCTGGGTATGTCCTTTGGCGATCAGCTCCCGGGTGGCGAGATAGCTGGACTGCACGTCATCCAGACAGAAGAAGGGCACCTCCAGCTCTTCATAAAAGGCATTGATCATCGTAAACGGCACGTCCTGCTCCTTAAACGACAGGTAGTACGCAATGTTGGGATTGTACAGATTGCTTTTGGTCGGCTCGACGATCAGGCCATCGACGCCATAGGAGAGCATCATTTCCAGCGCCTTTTTCTCTTGTGCGACGTCGTTATTGGTGCTGGCTAACAGCAACGAATAATTATCCTCATTCAATCGGCTTTCAATGCCGCGGATGATGGAGGGAAAGATGTAATCCGAGATGTAGGTCGTGATGACACCGATCGTTTTTTTCATCGCATTCCCGCCGGACCGGGAGCGGTATTGGTTGCTGACATAGGTGCCCGAACCCTTCTCGCTTCTCAAAAACCCCTCGTTCGATAGCTCCAAAATGGCCTTCCGGACCGTCTGACGGCTTACGTTGTAGCTGTCCTGCAAAGCGGACTCCGTAGGAATTTGTTCTCCCACACTATAGGTTCCCGAAAGGATATGGCTCTTTATATCATCAATAATGACCTGGTATTTTGGCTTCACGCAATCCACTTCTTTCATCGTTACTCATCTATAGAAACGTTGTTGTTTAAATAGTTGTACGTACATATTTTATCATGACTCGGTTCGAATGAAAATGCAACAGCACGTTTTCCGAAATAAACCGTACAATTCTGGTCTTTTTACATAGAGGTGTACCTTACAGCATACCTTAAATCAAGTGTGGATTGGCACGTTTAGCGGTCGCATTGTGCCATTTGTAAGTATAACCATTCAACATTATTGACAAATGTACGTACAAAAAATATACTAAGGCTGTCAGTAAAGGAAAGCGCCTTCTTTGAATGAAAACGTTACGGTTCTCCTACCAGATTGACCGTAACTGCAGGAAAAGCTTCTATACGAATTCATGAATTCATCATAAGCCATTGCAGTTTTGAAGTATCACCTTATAGACGTCATCCTTCGGATGTAAAACCGGGATCAGAGAGGGGACATACGTGATCATGAGTCATGTAGACATGAAAGAAGCGATTACTAAGGGAGCCACTTCGCTTGGAATTGAATTTGGATCGACACGGATCAAGGCGGTGTTGATCGACGAGCGTTTCGAGACTATCGCATCCGGAAGTTATGAATGGGAGAACCTCCTGAAAGACGGATATTGGACGTACAACCAGAAGGACATCATCACCGGCCTGCAAACCGCGTATCGCGAGATGAAGCAAGACGTGGAACGGAAATACGGAATCACGCTACGAACCGTCGGTTCGATCGGTTTCTCGGCCATGATGCACGGATATATGGCATTTGATAGCACGGGCGAACTGCTGGTACCGTTCCGGACGTGGCGTAATGCAACCACCGGGGCGGCAGCCAGGGAATTAACGGATCTTCTTCAATTCAACATTCCGGAACGCTGGAGCATCGCCCATTTGTACCAAGCGATCCTGAACGAAGAGGCGCATGTGCCTCGCATCGATTACCTGACCACGCTGGCTGGATACATCCACTGGTTGTTGACCGGCAATAAAGCGATCGGCATCGGCGATGCTTCGGGCATTTTCCCGATTGACGAGTCTACTCATTACCATCCATCCATGATCAAACAGTTCGATGAGCTGATCGCGGGCAAAGGTTATCCGTGGAAGGTCGAGGACCTTCTTCCCAAGGTATATCTCGCTGGCGAGCAAGCTGGCGAATTGACCGAAGCGGGCGCCAAACTTCTCGACCCTTCGTATGATCTGCAGCCAGGCATTCCGCTCTGTCCGCCGGAAGGCGATGCCGGAACGGGCATGGTGGCGACGAATAGCGTGAGGAAGCGTACGGGGAACATCTCCGTCGGCACTTCCGTGTTCGCAATGATCGTATTGGAGAAAGAATTGTCCAAAGTCTATCCCGAGATCGACATGGTCACGACGCCGGACGGCAGCCCGGTGGGCATGGTGCATGCCAACAACTGCTCCAGCGACATCAACGCATGGATCGGATTGTTCCGTGAATTCTCCGAAGCGATGGGATACGAAGCCGACAACGGCAAGCTGTTCAGCGTCCTTTTCAACAAAGCGCTCGAAGCGGACCCGGATGGCGGCGGTTTGCTGAGCTACGGTTACTACTCCGGCGAAAACATTACGGGCATCGACAAAGGCCGTCCGCTGTTTGTTCGCTCGCCCGAAAGCCGGTTCAACCTGGCGAACTTCATGCGGACGCATCTGTTTACCGCATTTGGTGCGCTCAAGATCGGGATGGACATTTTGACGAAGAACGAGCATGTCGCGATTGACAGCATTTTGGCCCATGGCGGCCTGTTCAAAACCCCTGTCGTCGGACAACGGATCGTAGCCGCTGCGATGAACGTGCCGGTGTCGGTCATGTCCACGGCGGGCGAAGGCGGAGCATGGGGCATGGCGCTTCTGGCCTCGTACATGACTAACAAGGATGGGCAAGAGAGCTTGGACGTGTTCCTTGAACAGAAAGTCTTTAACGATGTCGAAGGAGAGGTAGTTGCGCCGGATGCATCGGACGTCAAAGGGTTTGAAGCATTTATCGAACGCTACCGGAAAGGCTTGGCCATCGAGCAGGCGGCTGTAGACCATCTGGTAGAGAACGGGAGGGACTAGGATGTTAGAACAACTGAAAGAAGAGGTATTCCACGCGAACCTGGAATTGCCGAAGCACGGGCTCGTGAAATTTACATGGGGCAACGTAAGCGCGATGGATCGGGATAGCGGCCTGTTCGTCATCAAACCGAGCGGAGTCAGCTACGATACGATGAAACCAAGCGACATGGTCGTGGTCGATCTGGACGGCAACGTGGTGGAGGGCGAGATGAGACCTTCCTCCGATACCGCGACTCACGCCGTATTGTATAAACATTACTCGGAAATCGGGGGCATCGTGCATACCCATTCCACGTGGGCGACCATCTGGGCGCAAGCCGGACTGGACGTACCCGTGATGGGAACGACGCATGCCGACACCTTCTATGGCGCCGTGCCTTGTGCCCGTTTTTTGAATCAAGAGGAGATTGATCGGGGGTACGAAGCCGAAACCGGCCATGTCATCATCGAAACGTTCGAGCAGCGCGGGCTGGACGTCATGGCAATTCCGGCAGTCTTGCTCCATGGTCATGCACCGTTCACGTGGGGCAAAGACGCCAAGTCGGCGGTCGTGAACAGCGTCGTGCTGGAAGAAGTGTGCAAAATGAACCTGTACGCGCGGCAATTGAACAACTTCGCGAAGGAACTGCCGCAAGGCGTTTTGGATAAACACTATTTGCGGAAACACGGGAAAGACGCTTACTACGGGCAGAAATAATAAGCGTAATTATTATTCATATAAGTAGAGCTTGGCTTTTACACGATAACGGAGAGGGCAGAAAAAATCTGGAGAAGCAAAGCGTTCGCCTTTATCACCGGATTTTCCCTTTAGGAAAGGGAATCAAAAAAATCTGGGGATAACAGCGGTCGGAAGATTGTTCTGACCATGAAGTGAAGTAGTACAAAACACACAATATAGGAAAAGAGGATGATTACATGTCAGCAACAGCAGCTAAAGAGTTTTGGTTTGTCGTAGGTTCGCAGCATCTGTACGGGGAAGAAGCACTGGGCGAGGTAAAAGCCAATGCACAGAAAATCACGGATGCCCTGAATGCAAGCGGCGTTCTGCCATACCCGCTCGTATTGCAGGATCTGGCGGTAAGCGCAGATAAAATCACGAGCATCATGAAAGAAGTCAACTATCGCGACGAAGTGGCGGGTGTTATCACGTGGATGCATACGTTCTCCCCGGCAAAAATGTGGATTCGCGGAACGAAATTGCTGCAAAAACCGCTGCTTCATCTGGCAACCCAATATAATGAAAGCATTCCTTGGGCAACGATCGACATGGACTTCATGAACCTGAACCAGGCGGCGCACGGCGACCGCGAATATGGCTTCATCAATGCCCGTCTGAGAAAACAAAATAAAATCGTCGTAGGATACTGGGAACGTCCTGAAGTGCAGCAGCAGATTGCCGATTGGATGGACGTGGCAGTGGCCTATAACGAAAGCTTCAATATCAAAGTCGCCCGTTTTGGGGACAACATGCGCAACGTGGGCGTGACCGAAGGGGATAAAGTGGAGGCTCAGATCCAATTCGGATGGACCGTCGACTACTTCGGCATCGGCGATCTCGTGCAATACGTGAATGCCGTGACCGAGCAAGAAATCGACGATCTAATCGCACAGTATGCGGAGCTGTATGAATTCGATTACGGCACGAACAGCAAGGAAGCATGGGAAGCCAGCGTACGCGTGCAAGCGAGCTATGAGATTGCCATCAAACGTTTTCTGGACGAAGGTGGATACAGTGCCTTCACCACAAACTTCGAAGATTTGCATGGCATGAAGCAGCTTCCGGGTCTTGCTGTTCAACGCCTGATGGCGCAAGGTTACGGATTCGCCGGTGAAGGCGACTGGAAGACGGCCGCGCTTGACCGCTTGCTAAAAGTGATGAGCCATAACGAAAACACAGGCTTCATGGAGGATTACACGTACGAGATGGCAGCCGGACAGGAAGCTATCCTTCAATCCCACATGCTTGAGGTCGATCCAACGCTAGCCAGCAGCAAACCCAAAATCATCGTGTCCCCACTGGGCATTGGCGATCGCGAAGATCCGGCGCGTCTGGTGTTCGATGGCAAAGCTGGCGAAGGCGTCGTGGTATCCATGGCTGACTTCGGCACGCATTACAAACTGTTGATCAACGAAGTATCCGCATTCGAGCCAACCATTCCAGCACCTAATCTGCCGGTGGCACGCGTTCTGTGGAACGTAAAGCCGAACTTCCAGGATGGAGTCAAAGCCTGGATCGAGAACGGTGGCGGTCACCACACGGTCGTTTCCTTAAACCTGACGACAGACCAGATCGTAACGTATGCGAAGCTGGTTAACCTGGAGTACGTCGTCATTAAATAATTTTGCTATTCATTGACTCATACAAGTTCATTCCATGCGGCCGGGGGTTACCTCCGGCAGGCTTGACATTCAACTCGCTTCTGGAAAAAGGCGGAATTATCGTCGGGAATGAAGTGAGGATGGAGCTTTATATCGAGGCAATTAAAATAGATTAACAATTCTAAAGGCCATCCTTTTAGCGGGATGGCCTTTATTTAAAACTTGCTGTTAGAGACAGTGCGATGAACCGTATCACAAGTGAGGCTTATCCATGTTCCTAAAACGGGCGTGCATTCATATGCAAAAACCTGAAAAAGGTATCCTGCCAGTTTTGTTTTGGAATCGCATTTTAGCTGTAACACTGATAACTTCCAGGACATAGAATAACAACTAAAAGATAGGGAGCGTTCTATGCAGGCAAACCCTTATACGGAGACATTATGACTAAGTTCTACAATCAACTTCTCAAGGCGGGGATGATGCTTAAATGGTAATTCCAACACCTGGTCGAAGGCTTGCTGTAATCGATACTAATTTCCCATGGAAGCAAAGCGGGTTTAGATATTGGGAAAATTATGAAATATACCGACAGCGGCCGGATACTTTGTTCTTTGCTACAAATCCATATACGGATTGGAGGGGCAACCAAGTGTCGGATAACTTCCCGGCGAACGTCCACTCTTTTTCCCAGCTTGTTGACCAAATTTATTCCGAAAAAATAACCGATATTTATTGCGTCTTTTTGAATTTGGCGCTCAGCTTAATCGGCAATACCTGCCTTCCGAACGGTTATACGATTCTCGGGTCCCGTAGCGAGCTGAATATTTTGCCGTTAGTATCTGATCGGAAATTAAAGTTGCATACGACTCTCTATCCGGGCGGCGGATTGTCTGCAAATACTCCGTTTGAGATTAGCAAATTGGACTCTTATTATTCTACGATCTTTTCCAACGTTCAAGAGGTGCTTAAACAATATCCCGGCAGTATTTATGTTCCCGGTATGATCAACGCAGAGTTTTACAGTCTTCTCCCAAAACCGAAAACTCCGCCGATCAGATTGGTATTTTCAGCCCATCAAGGCCTGCGTAAAAATTTCCCTCAAATGGCCGAAGCTTTCAACCAGCTCGACGAAAGCTTTCATCTTGATATTGTAGGTGACTGGGAAGACTATTTGCATTTGTTGATCAACAATAATTTTACCTTTCACGGTTTATTGGAGCCTGAAGAGGTCCGAGATATATATCATCAAGATCATGTGTTTATTAGTTGCAGCACAGCGGACTTTTCGGCGACGGATGGATTTCCGACTACGGCTGCCGGCGATGCCATGTCGACCGGGTGCCTGCTAGTTTCAAGCAATCCCCGTCGCGACAGTTTTGTGTTGTTGAGCGGCGTTGACTATCTTGAAATCACCGAAACCAGAAGCTTGGTCGACATACTACGGTGGATAAAGGATCATTTCGACGAAGCGATGGCCATCGGCGTCAGCGGCACCAATAAAATTAGATCCCGTTATGATTCTAAGGTGGTTGTATCAAGGAAACTAGAGGCTATGGGATTAATTAAAAAGGGCATTTTCTAAGTAACCTAGCGTAGTTGGATAATTTATCCAATCTATTCGGGTAACGGCGAAATTTGTTGAATACCACGTTATCCCGCTGATATCAGCGGGAACAGATTAAATAAAACGGGGCAATCTTGCGAAGTCGTAGAAAAACTACTTCGCAAGATTGCCCCGTGACGCACTTAAGAACAGACGATCCTAAATGAGTTCGGACTTCTGTAAAAGTCTCTGAATCATCACAGCTGCCTCTGCTCTAGTGATATACGCTTATGGAGCTGGAAGGTGGGATAAAGTTGACCCAAACATAGACGGATCTCATTGGTCCGGGTTTACTGCAATTGTTTAAGGACCCTCTCCGTTACTTGAGCAACGATGGATTGAATCAGTTTTTGATCCACTTGTGCAGAAGACGGCTCATGAGGCTTATTATGCTCTCCCAGCTTCAAAGCTTCTTCACGGGAGATCAGGCTGCCACCAGTCTTAATCCCCATGCTCTCACGAATCTGGATAAGCTCTGCTAGTCGCTCTGCACTCAGCTCCTCTAGTTGATCTGTGATCTTCTTCGTATGAAGCAGCGTCAAGGAGTAGTGCTCTAGTGATTCCATCCGGTAATATGCTTCTATTGCATCTCTTCCCCAAGTCAGTGCACCATGATTAGCAAGCAATACCGCATTGTAGTCTTTGCAGAATGGAGCAATGGAATCTGGCACCTCTTGCGTACCTGGTGCTGCATAGGGAGATACAGGTACTTTACCAAGCAAAATGACGCCTTCTGGTGAATAGGCATGATCCAGTGCAACACCTGCCATCGCATAAGCCGTCGCCGCTTGTGGATGTGCATGGACAACAGCTGTCGTCTCTTCATTCTCCAGATATACTCTCAAATGCATCTTCAGCTCAGAAGAAGGCTTCAGCTTACCATCTAACACCTTCCCTGTAAGGTCCACCTTTACGAGCATATCTGGCGTCATGAAGCCTTTACTGACTCCAGTTGGTGTAGCCCAGATTTCATTAGACCCCACTTTGATGGAGATATTTCCATCATTCGCTGCAACAAAGTTTTTGTTATATACGCGTCTTCCGATCTCACAGATCATTTCTTTCGCTTCAGCATCGCTGAGATAACGCTGATGATCTAGCATATAAATCCCTCCTGTATACCATGCCGTAGCTGTCCTGCAAGACGTGTTAGCTACTTGCAGGACAGCTCTTATATGCTATTCACAATATTTATTGAAATTTATGAATAGATTTCTTGGCAAAATTCAATCCTCTTAATGTCCATTCAATGGTTGGACCAATGAGCAAGATTCCGATAATGGTACCGAATCCGACCATACCACCTAGCCAATAACCACTAAGGACAAGGGATGCATCCAAAATAATTCGAATCCACTTCATCGACAGCTTTGTTTTCTCAGACAGATACAACATCATTCCTTCTAACGCACCTGCACCAATTCCAGCATACAGATACACTCCTATGCCGATTCCCAGAATGATCGGTCCGAGAACCGCCATCATCCATGAAGATGTAGGAAGGTAAGTATCTATGCCTATGTTTTGGAACATATTGATGAAGAATCCTACCGAGATCGCATTTAAAACGCTGCCGAGACCGATTTTTTTGCGATCCAGAAATAGAACGATCAATAGGACAACGACATTAAAAATTTGACTGCATGTTCCAAAAGCAAACGGCAAATGCTCCATCATACCAAGTAAAAACGTACTAATCGGATCAATGCCCTTTCCCCCTGCTAGGAAACATAGGATGCCAAAAGCAGTAATAGCAGATCCTAGCAGGACAACAAGGATTTTCACTACGATATATTGATTTTTCACATCAACTTACCAAACGAAGAGGCCGACTAAACCAGCACTTAGTAAGGATACTAATGTTCCAGAAAGGATCATCATCCATACGCCTCTAGACAAATTATTTGCCTTTTCCTTGCTTACAATACCATTGAAGCAGCCTAGAATCATTCCCACTGTGGAGAAGTTCGCAAAGGATACAAGGAAAGTACTAAGAACGGCTTTCATATGCGGACTGAATGTATCCATAATCGGCATAATCTCGGCCATCACGACGAATTCATTCGTTACCAACTTCGTACCCATGTACTGAGCCGTTTGGAATGCTTCACTAAGCGACAGACCAAGAAGTAGAGAGAAGGGGGTCATGATTACTCCTAAAATACTGCTCAATGTAAGCCAAGGCGCAATGAGTAGAAGAATCTTATCAATAAGTGCCGCCAAGGCTACGAATGCAATAATCATCGCTGTGATGATTAGAATCAACTTACCAGCAGCAAGGATCGAATCACCAAGGAAAGAGAAGAACGGTGGCTTTTCTTCCTTTTGCATTTCAAAAACAACATCCTCTTCCTTCGTCATGACGACAGGATTCAGGATACTCGTCACAATAATGGCGTTAATAATATTCAGTGGCACCGCCGTTAGAACGAATTCCGCAGGCAACATTTGTGTATATACACCAATCATCGCCGCTGATACACAGCTCATGGACATGAGAGAAATCGTGAATAGACGCTGCTGACTCATCGATTTTAATTGTCCGCCCGATACAGCTAATGCCTCTGTGTTCCCAAGGAACATCATTTCAATCGCATAGAAAGACTCAAACTTCGGTTGACCTGTGAGCTTGGACAGCCCCCAGCCTAACCATTTTATGATTTTTGGAAGAATCCCAAAATAAGTTAATATATCAAATAACGGTACAACCAATAGGATTGGCATTAACGCACTGAACACAACGTCCATATTTTTAACATGAACCATACTTGCAAATGCAAATCCAACCCCAGAAAAAGCAGTCTCGACTAACCAGGTAAAGGCTTTGGCAACTTGTCCAACAAACCAGCGACCACCTGAGAAAGCCGTTAACAACCAAGCTAAGAAAAGATTAAAAACAACCAGTATAGCAATGGACTTCCATTTCACATTTTTCTTATCTTTAGAGAAAAGAAACGCAACTCCCATAAAGGCCAAAATACCAACGATGTTGATGAGTAAAAAGAAGTTCATATGACCCCTCCCGCTATAATTGAATATCTTTTGGAGT
Source organism: Paenibacillus maysiensis (assembly GCF_000520815.1). Lineage (GTDB taxonomy): Bacteria > Bacillota > Bacilli > Paenibacillales > Paenibacillaceae > Paenibacillus > Paenibacillus maysiensis. Next base: position 38,267 of record NZ_ASRY01000002.1, read on the forward strand.
GATGTAGCCTAATTGTCCATACAGAGGTAGGAGGCTTTCTAGAATTATTCGAACAAAGCTTTCAACTTGTCGGTGTAAGGGGCTTGAATAATACCCTTTTCCGTTATGATCGCAGTAATCAATTCATTTGGTGTTACATCAAATGCAGGGTTGAACACTTTTACGCCATCTGGTGCCGTCTGTTTACCAAAGCCATGAGTAATCTCTGCACTAGAGCGCTCTTCGATAGGAATCTCAGCTCCAGTTGTTGTCTCTAGATCGATCGTCGATAGAGGACTTGCTACGTAGAATGGAATATTGTGTTTTTGTGCAAGAACAGCAAGACCATAAGTCCCGATTTTGTTCGCAGTATCGCCATTAGCTGCAATTCGGTCGCAACCTACAATTACCGCATCGACTTTACCTTGCTGCATCACCATCGCTGCCATACTATCCGTAATCAAGGTAACATCTACATCCGCTTGCATAAGCTCCCAAGTCGTTAAGCGAGCACCTTGCAATAGCGGTCTAGTCTCGTCAGCAAACACTTTAATATCCATACCGCGTTCTTTGGCAAGATAGATTGGAGCAAGCGCTGTTCCGTACTTCGCTGTAGCAATTCCACCTGCATTACAGTGAGTAAGCAGTGTCATTCCATCTTTTAATAGAGTGAGACCATTCTCCCCAATAGATTTGCAAATCTCTGCATCATCTTTCTTGATTGCATCTGCTTCATTAAGAAGAATTTGTTTGATCTCAGCGACAGACTTGTCTTTGTTATCCACCAATGTCTTCTTCATGCGATTAAGTGCCCAGAACAGGTTAACCGCAGTGGGGCGGGATGATGCTAGATAATCGGAGATTTCTTCATATTTCACCATAAAAGAAATATAATCCGTTTCAGTCAATTGACTTGCGCCTAGAGCCACACCATATGCTGCTGCAATTCCAATTGCTGGAGCACCGCGAACCTTAAGTTCGAAGATGGCATCCCACAAGTCCTTCATCGTTTCAATTTCAAGATATACTTCTGCCAGAGGCAATTTGGTTTGATCTAGAAGGATGATTTTTTTCCCATCGTATTTCACGGACTCGATATTTTTCATGTTTATCATTCCTTTATATTAAGAAATATTTCAGTCCATCCTTCTACAGATCCTTATCTTCGACGAACGATATGAAATTTCATGATATTGTTCACAATCAAACTTTTTCCATAAAATATCGGATCATTCGCATTGGAATAGAAGGTTTGTTCCAAAACTTGAAGCGCTTCATGCTGAATAATGCCCAGCTTCTCAGCATCTGTCGTAGAAGCATTCTCAGCAAATAAATTGCAATGAGAGCTGAAAATCTGAATATTTTGCGCAGAACTTAGATAGCTCAATATGGATGAATTCGCATAATTGGTGAAGAAATCAGCACTTACATATTTTTCGGGAATATACACTCGGTCTAAGGTAAACGGTTTTTTGTCCGCTGTACGGATACGCTCAAAGAATAACAAGATTTCATCATCGTTCAAGTGAAGCAGCTCTCTAATATCTTCATCATTGGTAACTTCGGGCTTTGTAATCCCGATCGTGCCGACCGTATAGTTTTGCGCCTTAACTAGATCTGTCATGCTGTCTAGCTTCTCGATACCTGTCGTTAACATAGGCGTTTTGGAGATGACAAATGTACCTACGCCATGTTTTCGCACAATGTATCCTTCGAGCTCTAATTTCTGAAGGGCCTCCCGCAATATCGGTCGACTGATATTTAGCTTGTCAGCGAGTTTCTGCTCCGCATCCAATTTTCCTCCAATTTTGAATACATCATTTTCAATGAGATCTATAATAGTTCTTACCGCAAGCGTCGATAATGTTTCTTTTTCAATTCCAATATTTTTCATTTATTTACCTCCTAAAGCGACTTCCTTCATCTTACTATTGTTGAATAATGAAAAACAATAGCGTTCTAGGAGGTGGGATTTTTATAGGTTTAGCAACGTTTCCAGAGCAATATCAATTTCGGCTTGAATGGCTTCGTTCACAAAATCTTTGTGTGGGTTGTAATCATTCATATCACTAAAAGCATATCCATCGAGTGCAAAGATCCCGACAGCAGAGACACCTCTTAATCTAGCAATCACGTAGAGTGCTGCAAGTTCCATCTCCGCACCAAGAGCTCCTGACTCTTTGTACAGCATATGTGGGAACTCAAGTGGACCTGCATAGAATGCATCCAAGGTAACGATCGTACCTAGCCCATACTTAAATTTCATTTTCTTTGCCGCTTCTTCAAGTTTGAGCAACATATTGAAGTCGGCAACAGCCGGTACGCCCTCAGGCACCAGTTGTTTCGTTAATCCTTCTGCTCGTACTGCTGAATCCGCGATAATCAAGCTTCCTGGAGGAAGCTCCTCTGTATAGGACCCTGCTGTACCTACACGAATGATTTTTTTTGCACCTGCTTTAATCAATTCTTCAAAACAAACAGCCGCACCTGGAGAACCGACACCATGACTTGCAACGGTGATTTTTTTACCTTTATAATAACCATTGATCGTACGGTATTCTCTGGAATAAGCGAGCTCCTCAGAATGATCTAATAGATCTCCAATCATTTTGGCACGCTCAGGATTACCAACTACAATAACATGTTCAGATATAGCACCTTGTTTAACTTTAATATTAGGTAACATCATTTCAGTAGTATCCACACGGATCACCTCACTTAGTCATTAAGAGGTCTGACCTCTTGACTGCTATATTACTCCAGTATGAAAACGGTGTCAAATGTTATTTTTATTCAGTTGTATGCCATATAAGCGGTAAATATATCAACCAATCACCGATAGACCGGTTAAGGAGAACTGTACCACAAGTATAGTAGAGCGGAATGTTGAATTAGTTCTACATAATGAGTTGTTAGTACCTCTTAATGTCTACGCCAAAGCAAAACTTGTGGTTAAAATGGTTCTAATGAAGGAAAAAGTAATTGTCTATTGCAACGGCGATAATTAGAGGGGGTCGATTCACTGATAACGTCCAACCCAAAGCCATAACCTTTGTAAAAAGCTGAGATAAGGCCTCCGTTTTATATTCTTAGATCCCTGTGGATAATTTATCACTTTTTTTTCCATATGGAAATGGTTTATAATTATCAGATAATAGTCGATATAATTTTTAATAGACTATAATTTAGTTATAATGGAGACAGAAAAGGTATGTTCCTGAGTGGAGCCTTCTTCTTGTATCACCTAAGCAGGAGGGCCTGCTCTTTTTTGCAAATATAAGAGATAAGGAAGGTTTTTATGAGTAACATACAGAAAAAAACAGACGTTATCTTAATTGGTGCCGGAGTCATGAGCGCGACTCTGGGATCATTGCTGAAAGAGTTAGCACCGAAATGGGAAATCACAGTGTTTGAGAAACTTGCAAGCGCAGGAGAAGAAAGCTCTAACGAATGGAATAATGCCGGTACGGGCCATGCTGCACTGTGTGAGCTGAACTATACATCCGAGAAACCTGACGGATCTATAGATATTAGTAAAGCTGTAAACATTAATGAGCAGTTTCAGCTCTCAAGACAGTTTTGGTCTTTTCTTGTAAACAGCAATTTGATTCATAATCCGCAGGACTTTATCAAGCCAATACCTCATATGAGTTTGGTAATCGGGGAAAAAAACGTATCTTTTTTAAAAAAGAGGGTTAAAGCGCTTTCAAATGTTTCTTTGTTTCAAGGAATGGAGTTTTCTGATGACCCTAATAAGCTGAAGGAATGGATTCCGCTGATCATGGAAGGCCGTACATCGAATGAACCGATTGCAGCAACCAAAGTCGACTCCGGAACAGATGTCAACTTTGGTGCTTTAACACGTATGTTGTTTGACCATTTAAAAAATAAAAACGTCGAGATCAATTACAAGCATAGTATTAAGGATATTAAACGTACGAGCGACGGCTCGTGGGAAGTCAAAGTGCATAATCTGGATAACGGTAAAATCGAATACCATACTGCCAAATTCGTCTTTATCGGCGGTGGGGGCGGTAGTCTACCCTTACTACAAAAAACCGGCATTCCTGAGTCCAAACATATTGGAGGATTTCCGGTAAGCGGACTATTTATGGTATGTAACAATCCTAAAGTTGTCGCGCAGCATCATGCAAAAGTATATGGTAAAGCTAAGCTTGGTGCTCCCCCCATGTCTGTCCCGCATCTGGATACAAGATATATCGGCAGCGAAAAAGCACTGCTGTTTGGGCCGTTTGCCGGCTTCTCACCAAAGTTTTTGAAAACGGGTTCAAATTTGGATTTGATCTGTTCTGTAAAACCCAATAACCTCTTGACGATGTTAGCGGCAGGTGCAAAAGAGATGGCATTGACCAAATACCTGATCCAGCAAGTAATGTTATCGAATGAAAAGCGCCTGGAGGAATTACGCGAGTTTATTCCGAACGCCAAAATGGAGGACTGGGAGATCGTGGTAGCGGGCCAACGTGTGCAGGTGATCAAAGATACGGAGGTCGGTAAAGGAACCCTTCAATTTGGTACGGAAGTGGTTAGTGCCGCTGATGGCTCGGTAGCTGCATTGCTCGGCGCTTCTCCGGGTGCTTCTACTGCTGTTAACGTTATGCTGGAAGTATTAGAAAGATGTTTCCCACAACATATGAAAGAGTGGGAACCGAAAATAAAAGAAATGATTCCTTCTTATGGTATGTCACTAGCGGAAAACCCAGATATTTTCCAAGAAATTCATGATTCTACAGCGCAGACGCTTGGTCTGGGTGAAAAAGAACCGCTGCATCGTTAATTTTTGAATGTAGAACCTAGCCCCAGGATCAACTCACTTGTGAGAATTACTTTTTTTGATAAAATGCACATTAATCTTACGATATGTATTAAAATCGCATAAACAACAACGCTTAGCGGTGGGGAATATTCCCACCGCTAAAATGCTTGCATAAGAATACAAAATGTTGCAATCCTCCCATGTTTCCGATCATAGGTGTCTGATATAGTGATCACAGTAATTATGTAAGCGCTTTATAAAAAGTGGAGTTGTTTATAGGTATTCGGGTTTGAAGAAAGGGGACAGAGAGATGAAAAGAAAGAGACAGGCATGGTGGTTGCTGGTGGTGGCGATCATGTTAAGTTCGTGGCCGATGCGGCTGACACCAGCGGCGGCAGCAGAATCGGCCGGTGTTTCGGCAGTCGTAAACGGGGGGTTCGAGACGGACTTCTGGAGTGATCAATCGTGGCAGGTGGAAGCATCGGATTGGAATCAGGTGGATATTCAGCATTATGCCTATGCCAGTGATCCTCTTATTACGCCGTCCGAAGACACGTATGCACTCAAGTATTGGATCAACGACGCGGCGCCGACGGCTCAGCAGGTCACGGTCAGCCAGAAGCTTCCGACGCTGCAGCCAGGCAGTTATGAGCTGTCGGTGCAATCGATGGGCGGCGCCAATGCCGAAGCTGGACATGTACAGGTATTCGCAGGTACCGATCAGAGCAGTGAGGTGGCAACGTCAGGCTACAACCAATGGGGAAGCGTGACTTTGAAATTCGTGCTGACCGAGCAGACTTCCGATCTGGTCATTGGAGCGAGGATCAGGGGTGCTGCGGCTGCGTGGGGCTATCTGGACCACTTTACCTTAAAGCAGGTCGGCACGGATACGACCCAGCCAGTGGCAGCGGATATTTTCGTGAAGAAGGTCGAAGGATTGAAGTCTGATTTTATCAAAGGTGTCGATATCTCCAGCATTCTCTCCCTGGAGCAGAGTGGAGTACGCTTCTATAACGAGCAAGGCACCGAGCAGGATATATTCCAGACGCTGAAGGAATCCGGCGTAAACTATGTCCGGGTGCGTGTGTGGAATAATCCGTATGATGCGAAAGGTAACGGCTATGGCGGCGGGAACAACGATCTGGCCAGAGCGATCGAAATCGGCAAGCGGGCAACCGACAACGGGCTAAAGCTGCTGGTGGATTTCCACTATTCCGATTTCTGGGCCGATCCGGGCAAGCAGCATGTGCCGAAGGCCTGGCAGAATCTGAGTTTTGCTGACAAGGAACAGGCGGTGTACGACTATACCCGGGACAGCCTGCAGCAGCTGATCGATCAGGGCATAGATGTGGGGATGGTGCAGGTCGGCAATGAGACGAACCAGTCGTTTATCGGGGAGAAAGATTGGACGAAGATTAGTGCTTTATTTAATAAGGGAAGCCAGGCGGTGCGTGCCGTCGATCCGAATATTCTCGTGGCACTGCACTTTACCAACCCGGAGACGCCAGGCCGCTATGCTTCCTATGCGAAGGCGCTGTCGGACAACCATGTGGACTATGATGTGTTTGCCAGCTCGTATTATCCGTTCTGGCACGGTTCACTGAGCAATCTCACAGCAGTACTGAAGCAAGTAACAGATACGTATGGTAAAAAAGTGATGGTGGCGGAAACGTCCTATGCCTATACATCTGAAGATGGCGATGGACATGGGAATTCCGCTCCGAGAAGCTCGGGACAGACGCTGGACTATCCGATCAGTGCTCAGGGGCAGGCCACGTCGGTACGTAATGTCATTGAAGCGGTGTCCAATGTAGGCGATGCAGGCATTGGTGTATTTTATTGGGAGCCAGCCTGGCTGCCGGTAGGACCAAAAGCAGATGTCGAGCAGAACAAGCGGCTGTGGGAACAATATGGTTCCGGCTGGGCGGCGAGCTATGCTGCGGGATATGACCCTGACGACGCGGGCAAATATTATGGCGGCAGCGCGGTAGACAACCAGGCGCTGTTTGATTTTACGGGCCATCCACTTCCTTCGTTGAATGTGTTTAACTACGTCAACACGGGAGCGGTTGCTACGCTCCAGATTGATGAGGTCCAAGCGGTAACATTAACGGTCAACGCGGGCGAGAACATCTCGCTGCCGGATTCGGTCACCGTGACGTATAACGATGGCAGCACCGGAACACTCGCTGTGGAGTGGGATCAGGCGGCCTTAGAGCAAGCGGTGAGCCAGGGAGAGGGCAGTTACGTGATTAAGGGGACAGCCAAAGGCGGTTATCCGGCGCAGGCGATGCTGGAGATTCGCCGGCCGAATCTGCTGGTGAACGGTGGTTTTGAACAGAGCGATCAGAGCATGTGGAAGATTACTTACGTTGACGGAAGCGCTCCGCACACCGACTACCAGAACAAAGCTTCCGATGCGAAGTCGGGCCAGTATTCGCTGCATTTTTATTCGGCGGATGCGGTCAATTTCCAGGTGGAACAGGCGGTCTACGGTTTGAAGCCCGGCTACTACGAGCTCTCGATGTCGATCCAGGGCGGTGATGCGAAGAACGCGCAGATGAAATTGTTTGCTGCGACCGGCGGCAAGGAAACTAAGGTAGATACCGGTGTAAATGGCTGGGTGCAGTGGAATCAGCCGGTCATTCGCGATATACGGGTAACTGACGGCAAGCTGACGGTGGGCGCTTCCATCCAGGCAGACGGCGGGGCGTGGGGATCGCTGGATGATTTCTATCTGACGTTCGTCCGGGATGCAGAGGCGACAAACCCGGGTGACGGTACAACGCCAACACCTGAGCCGGGACCAGGGCCAACTCCACCAACACCGACGCCAGCACCGGGCAAAGATTCCTCCGGAAATTCATCTACTGGCGGCGGTGGTACATCTGCCGGACAGAGCGAGAATGTGACGGTGAGTGTGGACGGCGGCAAGAACAGCAGTACTATGCTCTCCAATGTCGTCATTCAGCGGACAACGCTGTCCGACGGGTCGAAAAAAGACCGGGTCAGCTATGGAGCTGCTCAGGCACGGGAGGCATTGAGCAGCGTAAAGGCCGAAGGACGTTCCAGCGTCCGGCTGGTGATGCCTGATCCAAAGGATGAAGTCACCGAGCTTGAATTGACCCTGCCAAAGGATACGGCGAAGACGCTGGCGGATGCGGGGGTCGGTCTGGAAGTATACACTAACCATGCGCGTCTGATCCTGTCTCCATCAACGCTCGCTTCGATGGACGGGAACCGTCAGTTTACGCTCAGTCCGGTAAAGAGTGAAGCGGCGATCCAGGCGGTAGCGGAACGGGCAAAACAGAATGGCCTCGTGCAAGCAGCCGTTGGACAGGGTGAAGTTCGTGTTATTGGCCAACCGGTGATGATCGAGACGAATCTGCAGGGGCAGTCGGTAGAACTGGTGCTGCCACTGCCGCAGCAGTCGCTCCCGAGCTCTGCCGAAGAACGCCAGGCTTTTCTGAACAATCTGGCCGTGTATGTGGAGCATAGCGACGGCACCAGGGAACTGGTGCAGCCGACGCTGCTGTGGGATGGTAACCAGCCGGCAGGGCTTAGTTTTAGTGTAAACAAGTTCAGCACCTTTACAGTGCTGCATCTGAACAAGCAGATCGTGAGCACAGGCGGAGAGCAGGAGAGTGAGCGTTCGCGGCCGTATATGCAAGGCTACCCGAATGGGACATTTCAACCGGCGCGTAGGATGACACGGGCGGAGCTGGCAGAGATTCTGTTCCGTCTGGCTGTTGACCGGTCGAAGCAGCCGTTGGTGGAATCGTCAGCACCGCAGAAGCGCGCCAGCTATACGGATGTTGCTGGGCAGAACTGGGCTGCTGAAGCGATTGATACCGTGACAACGGCCGAATGGATGAAGGGCTACAGCAGCAGCACTTTCGCACCGGAGCGTCCGATCACTAGAGCGGAGATGGCGACAGTGCTGGCACGCTGGAAGAATCTGAGCGGAGCAGCTTCGGCCACCTTCCCGGATACGACCGGACACTGGGCGAAAGATGATATTGCACGGGTACAGCAAGCCGGCTATATGCATGGCATGCCGGATGGCAGCTTCCAGCCGGACCAGGATCTGAGCCGGGCAGAGGCGGTCACTTTGTTCAATCGGGTTTGGAAGAGAGAGCCAGTATCCTTCACTGACTCGTCCAGGTGGTCAGATGTCCCGGTCGGACATTGGGCTTTCGGGGACATTTCCGCAGCAACAACCCGGATTCGCTAGGATATACTGGAAGCGAAACATATCTGCATTTCCTGTCTGCATGTCTGGATCACATTCGGTCGGTGATTCCCCAAAAGGCCTGGCCTATCGTCATAAGAGAATTCGTTAAGGAACCTCCTCGAAGATTTATTGAGGAGGTTCTTTATTTTGGGAATAGGCGGAATAGTCCAGTTTGAATTTTCTTATCGTTCTTCTTCCATAAGTAATAGGTTTGACTTCTGGTAACCTTCTTGTTTGTTGTGCTTCGTCTATATTCATTGTAGACGTTATTGTTGTCCTCACCAATCAATCTACCCTGCATCGGAAAAACAACCCAAAGAGAGATCACCCTCTATTTAAAAAGGTGATCCCTCCCTGGTTAAAGGTTCACATCCACTGAATTGCTTTCAGTCATTTTTTCATGTCACGGAGCTTCTATTTATTCCCCTTGCGGACCTTTAACAGCTTGCCTTTTACGGTCGTATTCTTCATAATCTCCAGCACCAGTGGGCCCTTGCCATTCAGAATCTCAACATCTGTCACATTATCAAGAATCGTAATAATCCCGATATCGTCTGCGCTTACCCCGTCAAGCTTAGCGATTGTACCGACAAAATCGACAGCTCTCAGTTTCTTCTTCTTGCCGCCATTGAAGTTAAGCTTCATAATCTGTTGGTTTAATTGCTCGCGCTTATCTTTTTTGAGGGCAGTTTTTACATGTAGTTTCTGTTCGAAATCTTCTCTACGGCGATCTACAGCCTCTTCTGAGGGAGCTTTTACGTTCGGAATCGCGAATCCAATATATGCCTCAATATCGGCTAATCGTTTGCTATCCTTAGGAGTGATCAGGGTAATGGCTTTCCCTGTCTTGCCCGCACGTCCCGTACGTCCCGTGCGATGAACATAGCTTTCCTTCTCAAGTGGAATATCGTAGTTAATGACATGGGTGATATTGGTGATGTCGATCCCCCTTGCGGCAACATCTGTCGCGATCAAGTAACGGAACTGCCCCCTTCTGAACGCATTCATCACCTCGAATCGCTCATCCTGCTCCATTCCACCATGAATCCGGTCACATGGATATTCGAGATCAGCCAATGCTCTGAATAATGTATCTACATTCTCCTGCGTACGACAGAAAATAATACAACTGTCAGGATTCTCAACAATGAGCAGATCTTGCAGCAGTGCCAGCTTGTCCGACTCCTTCACCTGAATAAGAGAGTGATCAATTGTGGCGGTCGTTATACCGGTCGCTTTAATTTCAATTTCAACAGGCTTGTTCATATACTTGCGTGACAGTTTGGCTACATCCTCAGGAAAAGTAGCGGAGAATAACATCGTAACCCTGTCACTAGGCAGCGCCTGAATGATGGACTGAACCTGCTCGATAAAGCCCATATTCAGCATTTCATCAGCCTCATCAATCACGAGATAGGCAATTCGATCTAACGATAGCGTGCCTCGTTCAATATGGTCCAGTACACGTCCTGGCGTACCTACAGCCACATGCGTTCTTTGCTTTAACTCGGCCTTTTGGATATGAAAAGGATGTTTCCCATAAAGGGGCGTTGCTTTTATCCGCTTAAAGCGTCCAATATTCGTGATGTCTTCGGTGACCTGTAACGCGAGTTCACGGGTTGGCGTCAGGATTAAAGCTTGGGGCTTATTCTCATTCCAATCTACTAGCTCACAGAGTGGAATACCATATGCTGCTGTTTTGCCGCTGCCTGTTTGCGATTTGGCTACAAGATCCTTCTTTTCAAGCGCAATTGGAATGACTTCCGTCTGAATCTCTGTTGGCGTCTCATAGCCCAAGCTATTCAGCGCTCTCACAATTTCTTCACTTAATGCGTAATCTGTAAAATGATTCTGACTCATGTTCAACCTCTTCTGCGCTGTATTTGAATACCATTACATATATAATGTCATCGTGTATCGAACTTATACTCATATAGTATACTCTATATCCACGTTCACTCTAATACATATCCATGATTAACTGTTTGTCTAACTGAATCCTTGGAACATTTACGAAATGGACGTAAGGAGGAAAGGGGTCTCCTCCTACGCACAAAGGGCACCCGACTGGGTGCCCTTTAAACTGTCGTATAGTGATTGCTATTCGTTAAATTGAATTCACTCCGAATTACTTAAGAAGTGTAAGTGTCACCTCTATCGTGTTATCAATAAATGATCGTTCTGGACGAGACTTTATCATTACGGTCAGTCCAATTAACGATATGACTAGCGCCTGTGCTACAGCCTTCGCATCGAGCCCGATCTCAAGCTCACCTGATTGTATACCTAGTTCAATGGTTTCTTGAAATATAACCGATAGGTACATTTGATGTTCCCTTGTAAGAATTTCGAATTTCTCATCATGAGGTGCAAGTTCAACCATTGTATTGATGCAAAAGCATCCTTTTCTAGGGTTATCTGTATATTCCTCCTCGACCACACCTTCAAAAAAAGTGCGAAATGCTTCTTTTACAGATGGATTGTTTTGAAGTTTGTTTCGGATCAGAGAAGCACGGGACATCATGTATTTGCGTAGCGCGGCTTCGAACAATTCTTTTTTGTCTCCAAAAGCTGAGTATATACTGGGTCGTTGAATTGCCATTCTTGAAGTTAAATCACTTAATGAGGTAGCTTCATATCCCTTCTCCCAAAATATTTGCATAGCTGCATCTAATACTTTTTCTTCGTCAAATTCGCGGATTCGTCCCATAATCAATACCTCTCGTTACTCTTGATTTTATTCTTAATTGCTCAATGACTCTGATCATAATTGTCAGCGGCCTTTATTTGCGTACCAAATAGTATGTTATTATCTTATAGTTAGCCGTTTATATTGTCAAATGCAGGTTGGTTTATCCCGATAAAGGGAGATCAATATCAAAATAAATCAGAGTATTTGTAATATATTTATTGACAGTATTCTTTTCGATGAGTTATATTTACTGGGAAAAATATATTACCGATCAGTATGATATTTTATCGGTATTTAATTGGTATACAGAAAAAGCTATTAGAATAGGAGAGATTGACCATGGAGATAGGTATTACTTCGTTTGTAGAAACGAAGCCTGACGTTCAGACAGGTGAAGTGATAAGTCACGCACAGCGATTGCGCGAAGTTGTCGAGGAAATTATCCTTGCTGATCAAGTGGGACTTGATGTGTTTGGGGTAGGTGAGCATCATCGGCAGGATTATTCGGCATCTTCACCAGCAGTTGTGCTGTCAGCGGCTGCAGCGCAAACGAAACGAATTCGGCTGACTAGTGCAGTGACGGTGCTTTCTTCAGCTGATCCGGTGCGCGTTTTTCAGGATTTTGCTACGCTGGATGGTATTTCAAATGGACGTGCGGAGATTATGGCGGGCCGGGGTTCTTTTATTGAATCTTTTCCACTGTTTGGCCATGACTTGGATGACTATGATGAGCTGTTTGAACAAAATTTGGAATTGCTCCTTAAAATACGGGAGTCCGAAAAAGTAACCTGGAGGGGCGGGCATCGGCCAGCGATTAACAATTTGGGCGTGTATCCACGGCCCGTTCAGAATCCTTTACCGATATGGGTTGGCAGCGGGGGCAGACAGGATTCTGCTATCCGTGCAGGTCTGTTAGGACTGCCACTGGTCCTGGCGATCATTGGCGGGAATCCGACGAATTTTGCACCGCTCGTGCAGCTTTATAAGAAAGCAGCAGCGCACGCTGGTCATGATGAATCGCGGCTTAAGGTTGGGTCGCACTCGATAGGATTTGTTGGAGAGAATACTGAACGAGCTGCAGATACATTTTTCCCTTCTACCATGGCAGGTATGAATAGATTAGGCAAGGAGCGGGGCTGGGCGCATTATGATCGTTCTAGCTACGATGCTGCGCGCAGCTTTGAAGGTGCGCTGTATGTCGGTGATCCCGAGACTGTTGCCCAGAAGATCATTCACCTTCGCAAAAATGTAGGTGTTACACGCTTTATGCTGTATGTTCCGTTGAGCACGATGCCGCATGCTGAGGTGATGAGAGCCATTGAGCTGCTAGGAACAGAGGTAGCACCCCGAGTTCGAGAAGAAATAGCCAAGTGGGAAGCCGAGACAGAAAAAAGATCATAATTCAATTATAGGAGTGATTCAAATGAATTTTGAAAGTCGGGTATTGCCAGAATTAAGGCCGATATTAGCACAATTTCCTGGTTTTCAACTGGAGGGAAATTTAGCACTAAGCAGAAGCTACTTGTCGGGTCCTCCCATTGAGAAGTCGGAGCACGTACGCACGACAAGCCGGATGATTCCGAGCGTAGCAGGCGAGATATTAGTCAAAATCTACGAACCTGCCCAGCGAACTGACGTTAAGCTTCCGGCCATGCTGTGGATTCACGGGGGAGGCTATGTGATGGGGCATCCTGATATGGACGATGCTTTGTGCGAACGCTTCGTGCAGGCGGCCAAATGCGTCGTCGTAGCGGTAGATTACCGACTTGCTCCCGAGCACCCCTACCCAGCTGCCATCGATGACTGTTATGCCGCTTTGACGTGGATGACCGACAAAGCTGAGCTGCTGGGCATCGACTTGGACCGGATCGCGATTGCCGGTGCAAGCGGGGGTGGTGGTCTGACCGCAGCGCTTGCTTTAATGGCTCGTGACAAAGGCGGGCCAGCCCTTATCTTCCAAATGCCACTATATCCGATGATCGACGACCGCAATATCACGGCGTCAAGTCATGAAATTACGGCCGATAACGCAACATGGAGCCGGACGAACAATTTAGAGGCCTGGAACATGTACTTGGGCGATCGTAGCGAAGACAGCGAGGTGTCCCCATATGCGGCGCCTTCGAGAGCGGAAAGCTTGGCGGGGCTGCCGCCGACCTATACGTGCGTAGGCCAGCTCGATCTGTTCCGAGATGAGACGATCGAATATGTGGCGCGCCTTGCTCAAGCAGGTGTAGACGTCGAATTTCATCTGTATCCCGGCACATTCCACACCTTCGAAGGGATGGTTCCGCAAGCAGAAGTAAGCCAGCGCGCTAGCCAAAGCTATGTGGACGCGATTGCAAGAGCGCTTAATCCTTAAACAATTAAAGGGGCTGTCTCCAAAGGTCTGAAATGACTGTGTGAGATAGCCCCTTTGTCAATCATAGGATCGTGTACTTATCTTAATTCGTACAAGGAGACTGTAAGTTACGCACTTTTTTGAACCTCAGTTTTATTTATAATATTAAGCTGTTCTTGTATATGTAAAAAGACCTACGGAAAATGGCGTGAGAACCCAAGCGAAAATGCCTGGAAAATGTGTTCCATTCTGACGTCATTGCATTTCACGTAGGTTATCATGGTTATATACTTATGGAAATTAATGATATAGTTATAAGTTTCCCTTTGTTGTAGGGTCACAATTCGTGTCGCTAAGATCGGGATTGGTAGAGAGGTCACGATAATGGTTGAGCTTATATTCAATAATTTTTTGGGTTTCCATCAATCTGGAGATTTCTTGTTGAATCTTCTGATTGTGTTGTTCCAGTAAGGAATGTCTGATAGGGATGGTGCTGTTGCCTTGCATCGAAAGTTCACGATAATGCTTCATTTCTTCTATGGTCATCCCCGTGGCTTTTAATCGGGTTAAAAAGATAATCCCCTGAATCTGGTCTCTACTGTAGAACCTGTGTCCGTTAGCTTTTCGTTCTGCATAAGGCAGCAAGCCAATTCGCTCATAATAACGTATGGTATCCTCTGTTAAACCTGTTAGTTCTGCAGCTTGACTAATAGAGGTTATGGTCTCCGGAATTTCTTGCAAAGTATCCCACTCCTTAATTGTAACGATTACCAAGGCACTTCTCCATTCGCGTCGAAAAACCCTCCTGACGGCCCGTCATTATTTAAAGTGGCTAAACGAACAACGACAGCAGCAGCTTGTTGTACCGAACCCGGTCCTGTAAAGCCATTTAAGTCAGTGGCGGTAAAGCCAGGGTCAGCCGAATTAACTTTGAGAGGTGAGTCTTTGAATTCTTTGGCAAGCGTGACGGTGAACATATTAACCGCTGCTTTGCTGCTATTGTAGGCAAGCAAATTAAATTGGGCATGCTCGTGCTCAGGATCGCTATTATAGGTTAACGAACCAAGGCCGCTTGACAAGTTAACGATTCTACCGCATGGAGATTCTTGCAATAAAGGCAGCATGGCTTGTGTCACCGCGACCAAACCGAAAAAGTTTGTTTCATACGTTTCTCTTAAATCGTCCAAAGAGAACTGACTTGGAGGAGTGGCTCCCCCCAGAGATACTCCGGCATTGTTGATTAGTACATCAAGGGAGCTGAATTCTTGTTTGATCTGATGGAATGCGGAATCAATCGTACTTTGATCCGTCACGTCCAACAAAATCAATCGGGCTTCCACTCCATCATTAGCCAGCTTAGCCACCGCTTGCCGGCCGCTATGCTCATTCCGTGATCCAAGCAGGATTGTAAAACCCATGCCCCCCAATTGTCTAGCCGTTTCGTAACCGATGCCTTTGTTGGCCCCAGTAATAAGAACTGTTTTTCCAATATTCATGAGCGGTTCCTCTTTTCATCATTCTTAAATTTGGCGGCCACCATGCTTTAAATGTACTACTTGGAGTGTACTTAAAGTCAACACAAAACCAGCAAAAATATAGTCCGAAGCTTGAGTCAGCGGCGTTCACCGCGTGAAATGAGCATGATGCCAAGCGAGACAAAGCCTGCACCCGCCAGATGGGCAAATGAGAAGGGTTCCCGGAGGATAATATAGGACAGCAGCAGTGTACTGACCGGAATACATCCAGTGTATACAGCTACCGTACTGGCCGGGACCCTTGATACGCCCCGGAACCATAATACATAGGCCAATGCTGTGACAAAAATACCATAATATAAGACAAGCCCAATCTCCCCTGCACCAACCTGGTTGAAGTTGAACTGTCGGGCTTCCCCAAAGGAACAAGCCAGAAACATGACGAAAGAAAAGAGTGTTATATACATGGTTCCAAGCAGGGAAGAGACATGGCTGGATAGCATCTTGCGTAATACTGTCAGTGCCGATTCCCCGAACACGGCAGACAGAACAAGCAGCATGCCAATGAACGAAGTTGTCTTGGGAGCAGAAAACCAGAGCGCGGATATGTGAGGCCATTGCAGCGCCAAAACGCCGAGCAGCGAACAGGCGATCCCAAGTCCAGGGCGCAGGGTGATCTTTTCTCTCAGCAGCACATACGAAAGAAGTGCAACAATAGCTGGCGTCAAGCTTGTCAGGATTCCGCTTTCAGAAGCAGAGGCGTAGGTCAGCCCGTATAGCATCAGGACACGGAAGAGAAACATGCCAACTAGGGCCTGAATGAGCAGGATCAAGGCATCCCGTTTGCTGATTCTTAGCGAATATTTATGCCTGATTAGCACAATGGGTACCAAGAACAGAAGGGCAACGGCCAGACTGGCAGATTGCGATAAAAAAATAGGCAGCCGCATCACGACCAGTTTGCCGGCTACCA
>NZ_ASRY01000003.1 GCF_000520815.1 Paenibacillus maysiensis
CGCGGACCCGCTTGCCATTTCCGTAACGCTGCATCAGTTCATCGCGGAGCCGCAGAATCGTCGGCAGCAGTGTATACGCTACGCCCTGGTCGGTGTGGCCTCCCGAATCGGCCTCCACCGTAATGTCATCTGCCATCGGTACGGATCGGAGGGCATCGGCCTCTGCCGGAGTAATGCGGTTCTCATGAAGCAGCCGGAGAACGATCCGTTCGGGAGCCGGACTGAGAAAAGCCTCTGCCACCTCCGGCCGGGACACCTTGGCCATGATCCTGTTGCCGGCAGTAACGGAACCATCCGAAGCCTGCACAAGCCCTTTGGCCCGGTAGCGAACAAGCGGCGCATTGACCGCCATGTAAGCAGAGGCTTCAATGACCTCTACACCGCAGCTCAAATACAGATCTATAAGCTGTTCTTCCTTCTGGGGGTGCATCGGCTGATGCAGCATGTTCAGTCCATAGGCCTCCCCTTTGTCCAACACCCGCTGAATTGCCCGGATATCTGATTCAATTTGCTCCGGATCAAGGCCTCCGGCTCCGTAAAAACTGAGCAAGCCTGCTTTCGCCGCCTGAACGACCAACGTTCTCGAAGCAACTCCGCGATACATGGATCCGGTAACATAAGCATATTTCAGTCCATAATCCCGTTTGAACTCTTCGTCTCCCAGCGACTGCGCCGTAATTTGCGTTCCGGCGTCAGCTTTATGCCGTCCAGCTTCGGGAGCAGCGTCCCTGCGGATCTCAGGCGCAGGGGCTAATTTGCTTTGAGCGGCGGCCGCC
>NZ_ASRY01000004.1 GCF_000520815.1 Paenibacillus maysiensis
GACACGCAATTCCTTCGTCTGCAAAATGTGGTCTGGACGCACCCTGTCACAGTTGGCGAGCGGCCTGTCGAGGTACACATCGGACTGTGCGAAGAGGAAGATGGCACGATCTCCTACGAGATCTTCAGCGGCGTTGACGCGAACATACACAGCCAAGGGCGTGCTGTCGTGATGGGCAAGAAACAGGTGGAGCAGTTGCCTGTTGAGGAGTTGAAGGCAGCTTGCAGCACGCGTGAGATCAGCGCGTCGGAGTGCTATGAGAGCTTTGCCGCGATGGGCTTGGAGTATGGTTCGGCGCAGCGTGCGCTCGATCTGTTGCAGGTCGGCGACGGGCAGATTCTGGCTCGTTTGACACTACCGTCGAGCGTGACGGGAACCGATTCGCAATACGTCCTGCACCCGAGCTTGATGGACGCGGCCTTGCAGGCGGCGATCGGGTTCCAGCTCGGCGTGGCACCGCTGAAGCCGGCGCTTCCGTTTGCGTTGCAGGAGCTTGACATCTATGCTCCTTGCACGTCTTCGATGTGGGCGCAGGTTCGCTACAGCGAGGGGTGCAAGCCGGGGGATAGCGTGCAGAAGCTCGACATTCGCCTTTGTGACGAGCAAGGCAACGTGTGTGCGCACATGAAGGGCTTTTCCTCTCGCGTGCTGGAAAATCAGGCCGACTCGGAGGTGTTCGAAACGCTCATGCTGGCACCGCATTGGACGGAACAGGCGCACGAACAGCAAGAGGCGACGGCCTATGCGGATCATCTCGTGCTGTCCTGCGAGTTCGAAGCTGACGTGCAAGGGGCGCGCTGCCTGACGTTGCAAGCGGATGAGAGAGACATCGAGGTGCGTTTTGAAGCATATGCGCTGCAGGCGTTGGGGGAGATTCAGCGCATCTTGCAAGGCAAGCCCAAGGGCAAGGTGCTGGTGCAGATCGTCGTGCCGGCCCATGCAGAACAACTTCTGCTCGCCGGGCTGTCAGGTCTGCTGAAAACCGCCCAGATGGAAAATCCGAACTTGATCGGGCAGCTGATCGAAGTCGATGAGCTCGAAGCGGTTGAGGAGAAGCTATTGGCAGATCGCAACAGCGGGAAGGAAGACCGCATTCGATATCAGGGAAGCTCGCGACAAGTGGCGGGCTGGCGCGAAGTTCGCGCATCCGCAGATGCCCTTTTGACACCGTGGAAAGAGGGCGGCATCTATCTCCTCACCGGCGGTGCGGGCGGTCTTGGACTGGTGTTTGCCAAGGAGATCGCCACACAGGCGCCGGATGCAACGCTGGTGCTCACAGGTCGATCCGTGCTGGGCGAGCCTCAACGAGAGGCGCTGTCCGAACTGGAGTCTCTGGGGGCGCGCGTGGTGTACAAGCAGGTGGATGTGACCGATCGAGCGGCAGTCGAGAAGCTGTTTGCAGAGCTGCGGGCGGATCATGGTACCCTGAACGGCATCCTGCACAGCGCCGGGGTGATCCGAGACAGCTTCATCATCAAGAAAACAGCGGCGGAACTGACGCAAGTGCTGGCACCGAAGGTGCGCGGGCTTGTGAACCTTGATGTCGCCAGCCAAGACATGGCCTTGGACTTCTTTGTCTTGTTCTCTTCGCTGTCCGGCGGCCTTGGCAATCCGGGGCAGGCCGACTATGCGGCGGCTAATGCGTTCATGGATCAGTACGCGGCGCATCGCAACAGACGGGTGGCCGCCGGGGATCGCCTTGGCCGGACGCTGTCGATCAACTGGCCGCTCTGGAAAGAGGGTGGCATGCATGTCGATCCGGAAACCGAGAAGATGATGATGCAGAGCCTCGGCATGATCCCGCTGCGCACCAAGAGCGGACTTCGCTCCTTCTATGAAGGCTTGGCATCGGGTCAGGACCAAGTGCTGGTGATCGAAGGAAAAGCGGAGCGCATCAAGAAGAAACTGCTGCCGGCATCTGTCTCCGTCTCGCCGTCCTCTGTCGCTGTTGCTGTCGATGACAAGGCGGACAGTATGAACCTGCGAGAGCGCGTGCTGGGCCTGCTGACTCAGACGGTTTCCCGTCTGCTCAAGGTCGATGCAGAAGAGCTGGATGCGGATGCAGAGCTGAGCGAGTACGGTTTTGATTCGATCACGCTGACCGAGTTTGCCAACGATCTAAACGAGGCGTACAAGCTGGACCTGCTGCCGACGATCTTCTTCGAGCATCCGACGCTGCATGAGTTTGCCGGTTATTTGGCCGACGAATTCCGAGATGTGTTCGCCTCGCGCTTGACGGCTCCTTCCTCCCCGGCTGCCCCCGTGCAAGCGGAAACGGCACGGGCGGAAGTCGCAGCGCCCCTGCTGCAAGAAGCGACTCCGACACGGGCGACGAGACAAAAGCGCCGCCCGCGTACCGCTGTGGTGCAACAGGCACAATCGGCGGTGACCGAGCCGATCGCCATCGTGGGGATGAGCGGGGCCTTCCCGCAATCCCGCGACATGCAGGAGTTCTGGCACAACCTTGTGGAAGGCATCGACTGCATCTCCGAGATTCCTCCGGAACGCTGGGATTGGAGAGCCTATTTTGGCGACCCGAAGACGGAAGCCAACAAAACGAACATCAAGTGGGGCGGCTTCCTCGACGAGACCGACAAGTTCGATTCGCTCTTCTTCGGCATCTCGCCGCTTGAAGCCAAGCTGATGGACCCTCAGCAGCGCCTTTTGATGACCTATATCTGGAAGGCGATCGAGGATGCGGGCTATTCGGCACAGAGCCTGTCGGGCAGCAAGACGGGGATTTTCGTCGGAACGGGAAGCAGCGGGTACAGCGGACTGGTCACGCAGGCGAACTTCCCGATTGAAGGGTACTCGTCCACGGGCGTCGTGCCGTCGGTCGGACCGAACCGCATGAGCTATGCCCTGAACCTTCACGGCCCGAGCGAGCCGGTGGAGACCGCTTGTTCAAGTTCGCTGGTCGCCATCCACCGCGCCGTCAGCGCGATGCAGAACGGCGACTGCGACATGGCGGTCGTCGGCGGTGTGAACACGATCGTAACCCCGGAGGCGCACATCAGCTTCAACAAGGCCGGCATGCTATCTGAAGACGGACGCTGCAAGGCGTTCTCGGACGCGGCGAACGGCTATGTGCGCGGCGAAGGGGTCGGCATGCTCGTTTTGAAAAAGCTGTCGGTTGCCGAGCGCGACGGAGATCATATCTACGGCTTGATTCGCTCGACGGCGGTCAACCACGGGGGACGCGCGAACTCGCTGACGGCTCCCAACCCGAAGGCCCAAGCGGACCTGCTGATCAACGCGTACGACAAAGCCGGCATCGACCCGCGGACCGTCACCTACATCGAGGCGCACGGAACGGGCACCGAATTGGGCGACCCGATTGAGATCAACGGATTGAAGAGCGCGTTCCAAGAGTTGTACAGAAGAACAGGGACGCAAGAGGTCGAGAGCGTTCACTGCGGGCTGGGTTCGGTGAAAACGAACATCGGCCACCTTGAACTCGCGGCCGGCATCGCAGGCGTGATCAAAGTGCTGCTGCAGCTCCGTCACCGGACGCTGGCACCTACGCTGCATTGCAAAACGGTCAATCCCTACATCCAACTGGAGGGCAGCCCGTTCTATCTCGTTCGGGAGGCGAAGCGATGGGAGGCTCTGCAAGACGCAGCCAGCCAAGACCTGCCGCGCCGTGCGGGCGTCAGTTCCTTCGGGTTCGGCGGCGTCAACGCTCATGTCGTGATCGAGGAGTATCTGCCGAAGGAGCAGCCGAGATCGAAGACGGAGACCTCCACCGAGAACCCGGTCGTCATCGCGCTGTCAGCCAAGAATGAACAGCGCCTGCAGGAGCAGGTGCGGCAACTGTGCAACGCCCTCGTCGCGCAGGAGTTTGCCGACGAAGAACTCGCATCCATCGCCTACACGCTGCAAGTTGGGCGCGATGCGATGGAAGAGCGCCTGGCGCTGGTCGTCACGTCGGTTGAAGAGATGGAGCGCAGATTGCAGGCGTTCTTGCAAGGGCAGACCGGGCTGAACGGTGTCTGGCGAGGACAGGTCAAGCGCGGCAAGGCGAGCTCGGCCGAAGCGGCCGCTCATCCGGAATCGCGAGGGGCGGAGCAGATCGCCGAACTCTGGGTGAAGGGCCAGTTTTCTGACTGGAACCGACTCTACGGCGAGAACCGACCGCGCCGTCTCAGCCTGCCGACCTATCCGTTCGCGAAGGAGCGCCACTGGATTTCGCAAGCGCAGGATGCCTATGAAGCGCTGCTGTTTGAACCGATCTGGACCGAGCAGGCGGTGGTCCCGCAATCTTCACCACCGTCTCTCGCGCAGCATCTTGTGCTGCTCTGCGAGGTCGAGGCGAAGCTCGATTCGTTGCAGTATCGCATCCTGCAAGCCGGCTCCGCTGCGCTTGCAGAACGCTTCCAAGCGTATGCGGCACAGGTGTTCACGGAGATTCAGACCCTTCTGCAGAACAAGCCGAAGGGCAAGGTGCTGATGCAGATCGTCGTGCCGTCACAGGCGGATTCGCAGCTGTTCACCGCGCTGTCCGGCCTGTTGCGAACGGCGCAGTTGGAGAACCCGAACTTCATCGGGCAAGTGATCGAAGTGGAGTCGGGCGCAGGGCTTGAAGCGAGACTGCAAGAGAACCTGCACGCCCTGCAAGACGACCATGTCCGCTATCAAAACGGCAAGCGTCTTGTTGCCGGGTGGCGCGAAGTGGAGATCGACCAAGAGCGCGCCCCGGTTCCGTGGCGTTCAGGAGGCATCTACCTGCTTACGGGCGGCGCCGGCGGGATCGGGATGATCGTCGCCGAGGAGATCGCACGGCAGGCCGCCAACCCGACCCTGATTCTCGCGGGCCGATCCCCGCTGTCGGACGCTGGTCAGGCCCGTCTGCGGAAACTGCGGGGCATGGGCGCATGCGTGGAATATCGACAAGTCGACGTGAGCTCTGCTCCTGAGGTGACACCCCTGATCGAAGGCATCTGTGAAAAATACGGCACCCTGCACGGCATCTTGCATGGTGCGGGCGTCAACCGGGATCAGTTCATTTTCAAGAAAACACAAGAGGAGCTGGCCGAGGTGCTGGCTCCCAAGGTTGCAGGTCTGGTGCATCTGGATGCGGCCAGCAAAGGCCTGAACCTCGACTTCTTCGTGCTCTTCTCCTCCGTCGCAGCCGTCTTCGGCAATCTCGGACAGGCCGACTACGCGACGGCGAACGCATTCCTGGATGCCTTTGCGAACTCTCGCGGCGGACGCATCTTGTCCATCAACTTGCCACTCTGGCAAGAGGGCGGAATGCGCGTTGACGAAGAGACGGAAAAGCTGCTGCTGCAACGCATGGGGATGATCCCTCTGCGAACTCAAACCGGGTTGCAGGCCTTGTATCGCGGTCTGGCAACCGGCAAAGATCAGGTGATGGTGTTGGAAGGCAAACGTGCACAAATCAAGCAGACCTTGCACTCAGAACCGGTTCACGCAACGTCCGCTTCCTCGACGGCGGTCCTACCGCCGCTGGAAGCAGCCCTGCTGCACATGGTTTCCGAGTTGCTCAACGTGAAGGGGAACGAGATCGATCCGGATGCCCAACTAACGGAATACGGCTTCGATCCGTACCTGCTCAGCGAACTGGCGCAGAAGATCAACCGTCAATACGGGCTGGAACTCACGCCGGCTTCGCTCTATGAGACCACGCTTCGTCAAGTGGCAGAACGCATCGAGGCACGCGCAGCCAAAGCCGAAGCCGCAGAGGTCGTCACGTCTGCCAAGGAGCAAGACGCCGCACTGCGCGCTAAGACCTTGCATGCGCTAAAAGTTCTCTTCAGCGAGACCACCGACATCCGCGCGAACCAGCTGGATGCCGAAGAGCCGCTGGAGAGCTACGGGATCGATTCGCTGATGATCTCCAAGCTCAACCAGAAGCTCGCCGTGATCTTTGGCGATCTGTCCAAGACGCTCTTCTTTGAATACCGCACGCTGGGCGCGCTGGCCGACTATTTTGTCGAGGAAGAACGGACGGCCTGCCAGCGGTGGACGGGGTATGAAGCACCCGTCGCAGCGGATGCATCTGTTGCACAGCCGCCGGCAAGACCGGTCGAACGGATCGCGCCTGTAGCGCCATTGCCGACGAAACCGAACGAGCGTGAACCGATTGCGATCATCGGGATCTCCGGCCGCTATCCCAAGTCGCCTTCGCTACAGCACTATTGGGAGAATCTAAAAGCGGGCCGAGACTGCGTCTCCGAGGTTCCGAGCGAACGCTGGTCGCTGGATGATTTTTACCATCCGAATCAAGACGAAGCGATGAGACAAGGCAAAAGCTACAGCAAATGGGGCGGTTTTGTAGACGGATTCGCAGACTTCGATCCGCAGTTCTTCAACCTGTCGCCCCGAGAGACGATCAACATCGACCCGCAGGAGCGCCTCTTCTTGGAAGAGAGCTGGAAGGCGCTGGAGGATGCCGGATATACCAAGGAGCGTATCGCGGACCAGCACGAAGGCCGCGTCGGGGTGTTTGTCGGCGTGACCAAAACCGGCTTTGAGCTGTATGGACCGGATCTGTGGAAGCAAGGGGAGAAGATCTTCCCGCGCACGTTTTTTGCTTCCGTTGCGAACCGCGTGTCGTATTTCCTCAACCTCAACGGGCCGAGCATGCCGGTGGATACGATGTGCTCCTCTTCGCTGAGCGCGATTCATGAGGCTTGCGAGCACTTGTATCGCGGGGACTGCGAGATGGCGATCGCGGGCGGGGTGAACCTGTACCTGCATCCTTCCACCTACGTGTTCCTCAGTGCGCAGCGCATGCTCTCGACGGACGGGCAGTGCAAGAGCTTCGGGCTGAACGGCAACGGATTCGTGCCGGGCGAAGGTGTGGGCGCAGTATTGCTCAAGCCGTTGTCGCAAGCGCTCGCGGACGGCGACCAGATTCATGCGCTGATCCGAGCCTCCCGCGTGAACCACGGCGGCAAGACCAACGGGTACACCGTGCCCAACCCGACTGCGCAAGGCGACCTGATCTTCGAGACCTTGGAGCGGGCCGGACTCAACGCGCGCCAAGTCAGCTACATCGAAGCGCACGGCACGGGCACAGAGCTCGGCGATCCGATCGAGATCACCGGGCTGACACAAGCTTTCCGACGCCATACGAAGGACACCGGATTCTGCGCGATCGGCTCGGTGAAGTCGAACATCGGACATCTGGAAGCGGCAGCCGGCATCGCGGGACTTGCGAAGATCGTCATGCAGATGAAGCATGGCCAACTTGCGCCGAGCCTGCATGCGCAAGAGTTGAACCCGAACATTCAGTTTGGGAAAACGCCGTTTGTGGTGCAGCAGGAGCTGACCGACTGGAAGCGTCCGGTGGTAGAGATCGACGGCAAAGAACAGGAAGGTCCGCGCATCGCAGGTCTGTCCTCGTTTGGTGCAGGGGGTGCCAATGCGCACATCCTCATTGAAGAGTACAGACCTGAGCAAGCGTCTGGGACGCAGGCGCGGGTCACGCCGCAGAACCCGGCTGTGATCGTGCTGTCGGCTCGCCAGGAAGAGCAGCTTCGCCAACAGGCTCTGCAGCTGCTGGCAGCCGTCGAGGACGGGCGAATCACGGAGGCCAATCTGTCCAATGCGGCCTACACGCTG
>NZ_ASRY01000005.1 GCF_000520815.1 Paenibacillus maysiensis
GCAGAGCGGGAAGCGCCCGTGCTCAGCAAGCGAGGGAGAGGCCGTTTCGTACAAGCTCCTTCGAAGGTGCGTGCAAACGTGCCGACCGTTGAAGCAACTTCTGATGCAAAACCGCTGGATATCGCGATCATCGGCGTATCCGGCCGCTACCCGGAGGCGCAGAACCTGCGCGAGTTTTGGAAAAACCTGCGCGACGGTCGGGACTCGATCACGGAGATTCCGGCTGACCGCTGGGATCACAGCCCGTATTACGACGCCGACAAGCGCAAACAGGGCAAAACGAACAGCAAGTGGGGTGGCTTCCTCCAAGATGTGGACAAGTTTGATCCGCTGTTCTTCAACATCTCCCCTCGCGAAGCGGAGTTCATGGACCCGCAAGAGCGGCTGTTCCTGCAGACTGTCTATGAAGCGATGGAAGATGCGGGCTACACCCGCGATGCGCTTGCCAAGCACCGCGCCTATGGGCTCGACGGCAATGTCGGGGTGTTCGTCGGCGTGATGTATGAAGAGTATCAGCTGTACGGGGCGCAGCAGACGCTGCTCGGCAAGCC
>NZ_ASRY01000006.1 GCF_000520815.1 Paenibacillus maysiensis
AGCAGGCGGGTGCGACGCACCGGAAGCCCCAGTCCCATGGCGCTGCTATCGTCAAATACCAAAAGATCGAAGCGGCGAGCTAGCCACCAGGCGACTGGCAGCAGTACGAGCAGAAAGGCCAGAATCGTCGTCACCTGCGCCCAGCTTCGCGCATAGGTACTGCCCGTCAGCCAAATATAACCGGTGCTGCCCCACAGCGAGCCTTGGATAATTAGCACCTGAATTCCGGCTGCTCCAATCGCTGATACAGCGATGCCGAGTAATATGACTACAGACGGGTTCAGATGTTTGTTCCAGGATAGAAAGAAGATCACTGCCGCTGAAACGGCCGCTCCAGCGATCGCAGCAACTGGCAGCACATAAACAGGCAGTCCGGGCCAGACGATGATTACTGCAAGCGCGCCGAATCCCGCTCCAGAAGAAACCCCGATGATCGAGGCATCCGCCAAGGGATTGCGAACGGCTAGTTGGATCAGGACACCGCTGACCGCAAGCGCGATACCAGCCCCGGCCGCCACCAGCGTGCGTGGAATTCTAAACTGTAGCAAAGCCGAATTCGCGCTCTCACCGCCGAACAGGCCAGACAGCAGATCACCCACCGGAATACGCATTCCTCCAAACATCAGGCTGAATACGGTTAAAAGCACGGCCCCGCACGCAAACAATGTGACCAGCCTGCCGTACGGTAATTTCCGAGAACGCACACCTATGTTCATTGAAGACTGTCCGCCGATGCCGGAAGGCAGCTTCATCCTCCACAGGATAAGCCAAATTAACCAAGGGGCCCCGATCAAGGCCATTACTGCTCCGGTCGGCAGATCCATGCTTGATTGGTGGACCATTTTCGCCAGCACGTCAGCGCCCGTCAACAACAGTGCCCCCCACAGGAAGGAACCAGGCAGCACCCAGCGATGCATTTTCAGGCCGCTTAAGCGCACCAAATGCGGAGCCACTAAACCTACAAACCCGATGGGTCCAATGACGCTGACTGTAATGGTCGACAGCAGGACCGCCAATACAATTCCCGCCGCCCGGGTCAAGCCCACCTTTTGCCCGAGGGACGTGGAAGTGGACTCATCCAGATCCAGTACATCGAATTGCCTCGACAGCAAAACCGCGATAACCGAGAGCCCTACAACCCAGGGCCAAGCATAAGTAGTGCCACTCCAATCGTTTTGCACCAGCGAACCGGAACCCCATAGAAACAATCCCTGCGTTTCAAAGGAGTAAAAAATATGCAGTGCCCCGGTAAACGAACCGAGCACCATAGACACAATGAGGCCAGCAAGCGCCAGCCGGATCGGACTGCCAGCTCGCCCACCGCCCATAAAGTAAGCAAGCACCGCCGCCAGCAGGCCGCCGATGGCGGCAAACAGAAACGGAGCCTGATGCAGCAATGCGGGAAACATCACCGCACCAAGCACAACCACAAAGTAGGCACCGGCGTTGATTCCGAGCGTATCAGAAGCCGCCAACGGATTTTTGGTGATGGCCTGTAGCAACGCACCGGCAACAGCCAGCGCACCGCCAGCCAAGATTCCGATAACCGTGCGCGGCATCCGCAGATCCCAAACCATATTATGATCTAGCGTATTCTGACGCTGGGTCAACGCCTCAATTACTGTGTGCAGCGGGATCGGCGCCTCTCCATAGCACAAGCTTACAAAAAAAAGCACAATGAGGACGGCCAATCCGCCCCCAAAAATGCTTCCTACACGCCAAGCCTTCGACAAATTCGTTCTGTCTGCTCGGGTCATTTCGTCAGAACTCCAACCACCTGATCAACCAATACTTTCGATGAGATTGGGCCGCCGAACGTCCACGTTGTTCCGTCCAGTGGGTAGGTCCGTTTTTCTTTGACGAAATTCAGTTCTTTCCAGACTGAATTGTTCTTCATCGCGGCTCCGAATACATCGTCCATCTTCTGCGTAATGTAGATAAAATGGCTGTCCTGAACAGCAGGAAGTGCTTCGATGCCAACAGTGCTGAATCCATATTTCTCAGTTTTGTCCGACTTCCAGTCATTCACCATACCGATTTTCGCAAGCGTTCCGACTACAACCGAGTTATCCTTGAACATCCGTAGGCTGGCAGCATTCTGAGCTGTAAAGGCCTGGGTCAGCGCATAGTGGAAATCCGCTTTTCCCGCTTTTTCCAATGTAGCCTTTGCTTCAATATAATGTTGGTCAAGTTCGCTTAGGACTTTATCCGCCTGCTCCGTTTTTCCAGTAGCCACAGCGATCTGCTTAAAGATCTCGACCATGCGGTCGTAATCATAACCGTTTCCCTTGTAAGGATCGTATTCTATCGTTGGTGCGATTCCCTTAAGCTGTGCGTAAATCGCTGCATTATTGTCTGCGTTAGAGATAATAAGGTCCGGTTTGAGCGCCGCAATCGCTTCCAGATTCGGTTCGCCCCGTGTGCCAATATCAGTTACGTTATCAGCCAGCTTCGCCTCTGGCGTGACCCACAGCTTGTAGTTTGCATTGTCCGCATTACCAACAGGCTGCACACCCAGCGCGATCAGGTCTTCGGTAAACGTCCATTCCAGTACAACGATACGTTCGGCTGGCTTGTCCAGCTTGACTTCCCCGTGATCATCTTTAACCGTAACCGGCCCAGCCGCTTTGCTGGTCTGCTCAGACCGGGAAGTGGCTCCCGGCTTCGAACTATCCCCGGCTGATCCGCAACCCGCCAATACAATAGCAAAAACCGTAAACAACAATAGACCGTTCAACATCTTTTTCATTTCTCTCATTCACCCCTGCATGTATATGTCTCATTAGAAAATGATAATCATTATCATTTAAAGAGTATAGGGGTTGATTAATTTTGTCAACAAAGATTGTACTAAAGAAAAGTAACTATGTCGCATTAATTGATTATTTTCACAAGAAAGCTCCATCTGCCCGCTACCCGGAATTCCAAATTGAATCGCAAACGGGTTCCGTATATGATAGCTTTATCATTGTTTTTAAGGGAGGCTTCATTTACGTGGCAGTATTAATCAACGAGCAAATAAAGGCTTCCGAGGTCATGCTCACTGGACTCAACGGTGAGAAGATCGGTATCGTCTCGAGAGAGGAAGCCTTGGCTATGGCCCGATCCAAAGGAATGGATCTGGTCTGTACATCACTGATGAGCAGTCCTCCGCCATGTAGCCTAGTAGCTAAGGGCAAGGGAAAATCGCTCGCGCAGAAGGAAACCGGAACACGCAAGGCGAGCGGTAGCAACATGGCTGGAAAGAGCAGTAAGGAAAAGGTCAAGGAGCTTCGCTTCACTGCTCATATCGAGGAGCATGACTACGACACGAAGCTGCGCCAAGCAGACAAACATCTGCGCTCCGGCAAGCCGGTGCAGTTGGTCGTAAAATCGTCCGGCGCCAAGGAAGCGGCCGCCGCCAAAGCGGTGGTAGAGCGGCTATTGGTCGATCTGAAAGAAGCCGGGATGAAGGAAACCGGAATCCAGACGGGCGGCAAAGGCTCACAGGTGAAATTAAACCCCATCTCAAAGCAAAAACAGACTGTTTACACAGAATGAAAAAGAGGCCGTTTCGGCCTCCTTTTTCTATTGATAACCTTTTATCTGTACCATACAGCAGGGCCCCTGTTTTCCACACACTCAATTATCGAAAAATTTAACTTGCTGGTGACGTTACGTCACCAAGTATACTAACCTAGTAGATTATACTGGAAAATCAATGCATGGGAAGGAGGGAGAACCTGTTGAGCAAAGGAGATTATTTATCGACTGGGCAGCTTGCCAAAAGTACAGGTATGACACTCCGAACTTTGCGATATTACGATCAGATTGGACTATTGACCCCGGAAGACCATCATTCTGGCTCTGCTCGCAAGTATACGGTGAAGGAACTGAAACGACTGCAGCGGATTCAGACGTTGAAGTATGTTGGGCTATCTCTTCAAGAAATTAAAGACATCTTAAACGCAGAGTTGATATCCGATGGGGACATCAGACATTCGTTGGAAGCACAGCTCGATATTCTCCAGAAAAAGATCGCTCATACGGAACATATCGTCCATGCTATTCGAAAAGCTTTGGAAAAGTTGGCCGATGGCTCCGATTTGGATCGCTTCGCGGAGCTTATACAAGCCGTACAGAAGGAAGAGAATTGGGGGGATCAATATCGGACGGCCACCCGCTTGCAAGCACGAATCAACCTTTACGACAAGTTCAGTACGAATCCTCAAGGCTGGCATCGTTGGGTTTTTGATCAGTTGGAGGTGACACCGGAAGCCCATATTCTCGAGTTGGGTTGCGGTGACGGGACCTTTTGGTTAAGAAATGCCGAACGAATTCCCAATAGCTGGCGCATCACGCTTACCGATATCTCCAGCGGAATGGTGGAGGAAGCACGTTGCCGCTTAGGCAGCAGCAATGCAATGTTTAAATTTTTGTCGGCTGATGCCCAACAGCTCCCTTTTCACGAAGAGCAATTCGATGTGGTGCTTGCTAACAATATGCTTTATCACGTCTCGGACATCCCCAGAGCGATCGAGGAAATGCACCGTGTTTTAAAGCCCGGGGGACTAGTTTGCACGTCGACGATGAGTACGCAGCACCTTCAAGAGCTTGAGGACTTGGCGGCTTCCTTCGACCCCAATCTTCGCGTATTAGATCAAGCGATTCATCGGTTCCACCTAGGTAACGGAATGGACTTCCTGTCTTCATGCTTTTCTAAGCTTCTGTTGCTCCATTACGAAGACCGCCTGATGGTAGACGAAGCGGAACCTCTGATCGATTATATGATTTCGACTCCGATGAATGCAAGGGAACGACTTGTAGGAAAGACCATCGATATGTTTCGTATCCATGTCAACCAAAACCTGAAGCAGACTGGTGTCCTTCAACTGACGAAAGAAAATGGAATATTTCTAGGGAGGAAATGAACATGAAAGCAGTGGAGCAACAACCAAGAGTACGGATCGTCAAAGAGGAGCTTTTATCGGATAACTGGTACATCTTAAAGAAAGTCACGTTCGAGTATGAAAAAAACAGTGGCCAATGGGAGACACAATCCCGTGAAGTGTACGACCGCGGCAACGGAGCAACAATCCTTCTTTATAATCGAAAAAAACAAACCATAGTATTGACCAGACAGTTCCGAATGCCAACCTACCAGAACGGTAATGAGACGGGAATGCTTATCGAAACCTGTGCAGGTCTGCTCGATAAAGAGACACCGGAGGAAAGTATCCTGCGAGAAACGGAGGAAGAGACAGGATACCGTGTCGACTGTGTACAAAAGGTTGGTGAGGCCTACATGTCGCCCGGATCGGTTACCGAAATCCTGTATTTTTTTGTAGCAGAGTATAACGAAGATATGGCAACAGGACTGGGTGATGGACTTGAAGATGATCAGGAAAACATTGAAGTGGTAGAGCTTCCTTTTATTCAGGCGCTCAATTTGGTCAAAAGCGGAGAAATTCGTGATGCCAAGACGATTTTGCTGCTCCAATACGCTCAAATCCATGGTCTTTTAAAGGAAAAAACAAATTCGTTGCATATTCTTATAGCGGGACCTTATCGTTCCGGAACGTCTGATGATCCCGTGCTGATCGAGAAAAATGTTCAGTTCATGAATGAAATTGCTCTTCAAGTGTATGAAGCTGGGCATTTACCGGTTCTAGGGGAGTGGTATGCATTGCCCCTAATCGCCACAGCTGGTTCCACTTCTTTGGGTGATGAGGTTTTCAACCGCATTTTTCATCCGTCCTCCATTCGCCTGCTAGACCACTGCGATGCAGTGCTTCGAATTGGAGGACCCTCGCAGGGTGCTGATGAAATGGTCAAGGTCGCAAGAGAGAAGCAACTGCTTATTTTCGAGCATCTTGAGGATCTCCCACCAGTAACCCAACCCTAGACTTAGTCCATCTATTGCTAAACCTAAATCACTCTGAACACTTTACATGCTCCAACACTTACCATTCAAATGAGCTTGCCGTTATTATGCTAGGGTTCCACCGTGCTATCTATAACGGCAAGTGAAAAAGAGCATCCCGACAGAATACCCCTTCCCTGAAATCGCTTGTCAGCGCAGATGAAGCCGCTAACGGAGTCTTATATTATCCACTTTTCTTCACTTCCCATACATATTACAATCAAAAGAAATATTTAAAATTTAAACTGCTTGATTTCACTCTCACTCTCGTTTATTCTCTGTATATATATAGTACAAGTTGGTATTTTCATCGGCTTATTCAAAGTCTACTCAGCTACAGCTCGGTCACACCTCCTCATTTTTCGTCCGGAATTTTTATACGTTTATACAGGCCCTATTTTTGTTGATACCTAATAACAGGGCCTAAGGTACTATGACAGATTTCGTTTTAATGATATATTGATAGGTACTATAAAAGACTAATTACCCAGGGCTTGGGCTGGAGGATGTATGAAAACAGAATCAAATCAAGACGAAGCCAGTTATTTATTTAATGTAGATGTATTAGTTAAAGGTCGTTCGAATGTAGAGGCCCTTCAGTTCCTGCTTAACCTCTTGAGCCAAAACGAACAAATTGCGGATAGCCGGATTCAATCTGGTATCGAACTTGGTAATTTAATCGAAGCTGCACTGTATCTAAAAAAACAGTCAGCCGCTAACGGCTCATCTGACGCTGCCGCTAAGCTTGCGGAGAAGTTCTCCAAAAAAAAATTAGCCGCGGCTACGAACAAGCCACCTGTCGTTCAAGAGATCGAACAATCCCACGTACAGCCGAAGCCTGCAACACAACAAGAACTTAGCACTCATGATTGGATTAAACGTTATATACAAGATAATACGCTTGTACGGTTAATCGTGAACCGCTATGGTGGACAACGAAGCATCCCGTGTCGCATACTTAATTTGGATCATGATAATAGCCTGTTGAGTGTGTATCATGTGGATGAGAAACAGGTTTACTCCTTTAAAATGAATGAAATTGATGAAATCACATCGTAAATGTAAAACACTTACATCATGAAATAACACGCAAAAAGAGAACCGCCGGAAAAACGTTATGCCTTTCCAAGCGATTCTCTTTTTTTTGTGATATGATCTGACAAGTTAAACTAATCCTCTTTCTTCAAACCCAAGGCAGCGAATGCCAGCAAAAGCCAACCTGCGATAAAACACACGCCCCCCAGCGGGGTAATGGCACCTAACACGCGAATCCCGGTCAAACTCAGCACATACAAGCTGCCGGAAAACAAAATGATTCCCGTAAACAGCAGCCGCGCTGCCCATTTTAAACGAGCCGACGCTCCCCACTGTCCCGCAGCCAATGCAATGATCAGCAAACCGACAGCGTGAATCATATGATATTTCACACCGGTTTCATACACGGCCAAAGCGCCCGCGTCGATCCGCGTTTTCACGATATGAGCCCCGAACGCTCCAATAGCTACCGCCAGCAGCATCATTATAGATCCTACAATTATCCATCTGCGTTGCATGTTTGTGTACTCCTTTTCATCTCATCCTCTAATCCAAGCTATCTCCTTATTTTATCGAATCCATGTGAAGTTTACCAGCCACTCCATTTAAATTTGAACCTTGCAGAATTCCATGATTAAACCCTGTCTTTTGGAGGGTAATGTATAAGGTCCCTTGCTTTTTTGTTCATTTTGTGGAAAATTAGTACCTGTTCAGATACTGTTGAAGGAGTTGAAAAAATGAGTAACCAAGATCCTAATCTGCAAAAGCCTGTTGCGTCTGAGGAGCATCCTGTTTTTTCAGAAGCTCCCGTCTTCCAGCCTCCAGTCAAGCTCAAGCATTCCGGTCCCGGTATCGCTTCTTTTATGATGTCGCTCGTCAGCCTGATCGGGTATATCATTCTGGCTGTTATGGTCATTAATCTGTTGGCTCATTTCAGCCAATACCAAACCCTGAACCCGGAAGTTGTTCTGCAACAAACCGGAACCGTCCTGCTTCCTTTTGTATTTTTAGGCAGTCTGTTATTGAATTGCGCCGGGCTTGTGGTTGGCATTATTGGAATTGCGTTGAAGAACCGCAAGAAAGCCTTTGCCATTGCAGGGCTAATCATTAATGCGTTCATTATTCTGGGCTTCATTGTACTTCTGGCCATGGGTCTCGCCATTCCGAGTAACACAGCGGATATCTATCCTTCCTCTGTGCAATCCTTATAATTTCTCCGCATCACACAGAGAGGATTCAATGTATGAACAAAATCAAAATTTTTGCGGACAGTACCAGTGATATTCCGGTCCAATGGCGCGAGCAGTACGAGATTAGCATTGTACCATTGTATGCGGTATTTGGGGATGAATCATTACGGGATGGCGTGGATATCCAGCCAGAACAGTTATTTCAGCGCGTAAGTCGTGAGGGACATTTGCCGCGAACCGCCGCACCTTCTCCATCGGACTTTATTCAAGCCTTTGCTCCCTACATAGAACAAGGGGACGACATTTTATATATCAGTCTGTCTTCCGAGCTGTCCTCAACCTACCAAAATGCGCTGCTCGCTACCTCCGAGTTTCCGGAAGGCCGCATTACCGTCTTTGATTCCTTGAATCTGTCGTGCGGCTTTGGCATGCTTGTGATGAAGGCCGCACGCGCCGCAGCCAACGGCAGTACGTTGGAACAGATTGTAGACATGCTGACGAGAACCCGCCCTCTGGTGGACACGGAATTCGTGATTGATACGCTCGAATATCTGTACAAAGGCGGAAGATGCTCAGGGATGCAAAACCTGATCGGTAGTCTGCTCAAAATTCGTCCGGTGATCAAAGTAATAGACGGAAAAATGACACCTGCGTACAAAGTCCGCGGCAAACGTGAAAAGGCGCTGGATCAGATGCTGCAAAATGCCCTGAACCAGCGGGAACATATGGATAACGATATCATTATTGTCGTACATGCCTTGGCTGAGGAAGATGCGCTGATGCTGCAAGCTCGTTTGCAGGAAGAAACGGGAGTGCAGGAGGTGCTGCTGGCAACAGCCGGATGTGTCATTTCCAGTCATTGTGGTCCACAGACGATTGGTATAATGTATGCCAAAAAAGAATTGTTTCGAATATAAAGTCCCTTGCCTCTACAGGTAAGGGCTTTTTGGTGTTTTCCAACAATTTAGCAATGAATAACTTTACTATTTTTGATAGTATTAGTCGTCATGTGACGAACGATTCGTCTGACAATCTATCATAAAAAAAGAAGGTTATTGTGTATGAGCCCCATACGATCACGCTTGCTAACCAAACTCACCCTGTTGGCGACTGCCGCCATAACTATAATAACTGCATCCGCTTCAAGTTTATCCGTTCCCGCAGCCGCAGCCGGTGTGGCGTTTCAGGATATTTCAGACAGCTATGCTTATCAAGCAATCACCTCACTGCACGCCAAAGGAATTTTGGCAGGTACACAACTTGGCTACTTTTCTCCCAAAAAGGCGGTTACGAGAGCCGAATGGGTTACCGCGCTGGATCGCACACTCGGTCTGGAACCTGTACAAGCATCGGTCCCCTCCTATCGGGATGTATTCAAACAAGCCTGGTATTACGGATGGATTGAAGCAGCCTCCCAGCTTGACGTGGTGCAGAAAGGGACATCCGCCACGTTTCAACCCAACAGCCCTGTAACCCGTCAAGAAGCAGCCTTGATGATCGCCCGCCTCATACGCTCGACGGGATCAGAAGCAGCGGTTTCCACTTTTACAGACACCGACCAGATTGCAGATTGGGCTGTTGAAGCTGTAACTACCGTGAACCGTTACGGCTTTATGAAAGGGGAAGGAAACCAATTTCGCCCCACATCTACCCTGACCCGCGAAGAAACAGCAGCACTTCTGGAACGTCTGCTGACGTATTCAACACAGCATGCCTCCAAAACAGCCTCCGCGGCATCTTCCATCCGACTAGGCTGGCAATATGATCAGAGCGTTCAACAGTTTGAAAGCTCCGTGCTTCAATCTAACATTAATACGCTATCACCGCGCTGGTTTTTTCTAAACGAAACGGGTAATATTAGCGATCTCACAAACACCTCGCTCCTCACCTGGTCCAAACAGCATCAAAAAAAAATCTGGGCGATGGTAGGCAATCGTTCCAATCTAACGATGACACACCAAATCCTGTCCAGTGATGTTTTACGGAACAAAACCATAACTCAGCTTGCGAATGCCGTATCTACACATCATCTGGATGGGCTTGTGATTGATTTTGAAAATGTAGCTGGTCAGGATCGTACTCAGCTCACATTGTTCATCCAACAATTAAAAGCAAAGTTAAAAGGCTTGAATGCTGTACTGGCAATCTGTGTATCTCCTGATTACGGTACAGACTGGACAGCTGCCTTTGATTATAAGCAACTTGGCGCTGCGGCAGACTATTTGATCCTGATGGGATATGACGAACATTGGGGAGGCAGCTCGACCCCTGGCTCCGTATCCTCATTACCGTGGCTCCGTGAAAGCGTACGGCGCTTTGTATTAACCACCGACCCGGATAAGGCAATATTGGCATTGCCTTTATTCACACGAAACTGGACCCTGAATGCGAGTGGTCAATCGGTCGCTTCGTCGGATATTTCCTTGATTGAGCAAAACCAGCTTATGTCTCGTTCCACCTCCAAACCGGTCTGGCATGAGGATATTCAGCAGTATACGGTTTCCTACAAGGATACTCAGCTTCATAAGCTATGGCTGGAGGA
Organism: Paenibacillus maysiensis; assembly: GCF_000520815.1. Classification (GTDB taxonomy): domain Bacteria; phylum Bacillota; class Bacilli; order Paenibacillales; family Paenibacillaceae; genus Paenibacillus; species Paenibacillus maysiensis. The sequence continues at coordinate 10,670 of NZ_ASRY01000006.1, forward strand.
AGGGCGATCCTTTACCCGTAAATACCGTCTGGGACAGGACAACGGGTTTGCAGGCTTCGCCTACTGGTATCCGGGCGGGGCAAGCTCTGATCTATGGTCTAGTGTGAAAAATGCAGACCGTTTCGCGCAGCGTGGTTTGTAAAGGCCAAAAAACCTTCAACTTCACTTTTAGCGTGAGGTTGAAGGTTTTTTGCATACATCCTTATCGCCCGTCTATGCCCGGTACGCAACGATTCCGTTCACAACCGTCATACGTGCTTTAACGTCAAGCAAAGCCTGTGGGCGCTCCGACAAGTCCCGGTCAATGACCGTAAAATCGGCGGCTTTGCCTACAGCCATCGACCCCCGTTTATCCGCTTCTCCCGCAGCTACTGCGCTTCCGATGGTAAACAGATGAATGGCTTCGTGAATGTCCAGCTTTTCATCGGGAAGATAGCCCTCGTGCGTCTCTCCTGGCTTGGTGCGGGTCACAGCGGCATGCATGCCGAGAAAAGGGTCCAACGGCTCAATCGGCGCGTCACTGCCGCCAGCACATGGAATACCTGCGCTCAGCAGCTTTTTCCAGGCATACAAATATTCAGTACGTTCCTCGCCAACCCGATCCAGCACCCACGGGAAATCACTTGCTACAAAACGCGGCTGGATGTCTGCAATCAGCGGCAGCTTCGCCATTCTCTTGACTAGATCGGCAGTTAGCACCTGTCCGTGGATCAGACGATCCGGCAAACCGCTTTCCTCCGTTAGCGCATGGGCTTCCATCGCTGTCAAAATCATATGCGCCGCCCCATCCCCTATCGCATGTACAGCGACCGGAAAACCTGCGGCTCTGACAGCCGCCACCATCTGATTCAGCTCTGGTTGCGGTTGAATCGCCATGCCGCTGGTATGTGGAGCATCGCTATAGGGCGCAGACAATAGTGCAGTTCTTCCACCAATCGCACCATCGGCAAACATTTTTACCGCGCCGATTTTAAACCACTCATTTCCGTCACCAGCACGCAAACCTTGCGCTTTCGCTTCTTCCATGAACGGATGATAGATGAGCTGATGCGTACGAAAAGCAATGCCTTCCTCCCTCAGCTCCCTGTAAATCCGCTGCATGGTGTCCACGCTGCCCAGAAAACGCAAATCCTCCGTGTGCGCAGCCGTCAAACCGAGCCGTAGTGCATCCAGACAAGCTCGGCGGATTGCATCTTTTTTAACCGAATAATCAGGCTCTGGCTGCACACTTGTAAAGGCAGTGGACGCTTCCTCATAAATCAATCCGTTCAACTGTCCATCAGCATTTCTTCCGTAGGCTCCCGAAGCCGGATCAGGGGTGTTCTCGCCAATACCAGCACGTCGAAACGCTTCTGAATTCGCCAGAAACGTATGAAAGCAAGTACGAGTCAAATATACCGGATGCTGATCCGTAATGGCATCAAGCTCCGATAGGGTCGGAATCTCAACAGGAATAAACGCATTTTCGTTCCAGTTCAGCCCTAAAATCCATTCTCCCGGCGGTGTTACCGCAACCCGTTTACGCAGCATATCAAGCATTTCTTCCTTCGAAGTAGCCGACGTAAAATCCAGCATCGCCAGCTTCATGCCATGCATGGACAAATGCATATGTGAGTCGGTCAAGCCCGGCAACACATAAGCGTCCTCCCAATCCACCGTGTCATATTCCTTACCCGACAATTGCAATTCAAGCTCCCGTGCTTGTCCGATGGCCTGTATAATGCCATTTTGTACAATGACCGAATCTCCCTTGGTAGCCCCTTCCCCATACAGCTTGCCGTGCTTGAACAATGTTAGCGTCAACGCAGCTCATCTCCCTTTTTTCCAACTATATAAACCAAACTAAAGAGTTACTATATCGCCACTATATCGCCACTGCATCGCCACTGCATCGCCACTGCGCAGTCGGATGGTGCTTCAAATCACGCCTGTGCTGCCGATTCCAAATATAGTGTATGTATGTTTACCTGCTGCACCAGATCGGCAAAGTGGTCATGTGTTGCACAGACAGCCATTTTGTAGTGTCCATCGATCTCATACTGTTTAAAATGACAATACTCAGTGGTAAAGCCTTCCGTCGTAAAACCGATCAACGGACACTCGCTTAAATTGAATGAAAATGACTTTAGAGGCAGCGTTAATCCCTGTCCTTCGGCCTTCACAAAGCTTTCCTTGAGCGTCCACAGATCGTAAAAATAGGATAAGCGGCTCTCCGCCTCCTGACGCATCAACGCATCATACTCCTTGTCCGAAAAGCACACCCTTCCCACCTCAAAATCAATAGGACGGAGCTGTTCAATGTCGATTCCGAGCGGATGGTCATCCACGGCGCATACCACCCATTTTCCCGAATGAGAAACATTAAAATGGAATGCAGGTGCATTCAACAAGGAAGGCTTGCCGAAAGCATTATATGTAAACTGAAGACTGGCGTTGGATACCTTCAATTGCCGACAGGCCAGCCACCTTAACAACACATCGGCGTATAAGCCCCTTAAAGCATCCTCCCGATGCAAAAAACGATCCAGCTTCTGCCGCTTTTCAGTCGAAACCCGGTTTAGCAGTGACTCGTAATGACCGTCTGCCTCCGGCTTGCTCGTGTCAATCGCATATATTTCCATGGTTGGCCCCCTATGCCGTAATAAGTGTACGGTGTACATGGTCAATATACTACTCTAGCACTTTCAATTCAATATGGATACAATTGGGATATAATCCTCTTGCTGCTCACATTGCAGCATCAGACAGGGTGATAGGTATCAGCATAGAGAGCTATTCAGTATAAATCATTTTTGTAAGCGCTTTAAAAAAATACAGAGGGGGGACGAAACAATGAAATATGATTTTGCCGTCTTACTGTGTATTATGCTCGCTGTTTTGCTGTCGTTGAGCATTTTCCAGATGTTTTCACCCAAGATCGCTTCAGCGGCTCCAGCGAATGTTGTGAATGGTATTCAGTTTAAAGACACTGCTGGAAACGTGGTCCATGCCCATGGGGGCGGTATGATTAAGGTAGACGGTTACTACTACTGGTTTGGTGAAAATCGCAACCCCAACGGCACGTTCAAGGCGGTATCCGCCTACCGTTCCTCTGATTTAAAAAACTGGGAGTTCCGCAAAAACGTGCTGACCAGCAGCTCGGCAGTAGAGCTGAATGTTTCGAATATTGAACGTCCAAAAGTTATTTATAATGAGAAAACACGCAAATACGTATTGTGGATGCACAAGGAAAATGGAGTTAATTACAACGAAGCCCAAGTGGCAGTTGCCTCTTCGGATACAGTAGACGGGGATTACACCTATCAGGGCAGCTTCCGTCCACTGGATTACGATTCAAGGGATATGACTGTGTACAATGACAACGGTACGGCGTATCTGATCTCAGCTACTCGTGTGAATGCCGACCTGAACATTTATCGTCTGACACCGGATTTCCTGCAAGTAGAAGCGCTGGTGACCACGCTCTGGCCGGGACAATATCGTGAAGCTCCGGCGATGTTCAAAAAAGGAGACGTCTACTTCCTGATCACATCCGGGGCTACAGGCTGGAATCCCAATCAGGCCAAGTATGCTACGGCATCCAGCATTGATGGAACGTGGAGCAACACGATTAACTTCGGAGACAGTACGACCTACGGTTCACAATCGGCCTACGTCATTCCGGTAGAAGGTACCCAAACGACCTCGTACCTGTATTTGGGGGACCGCTGGGCGGGGGCATGGAGCGGTCCTGTGCAGGATTCACAATATGTATGGCTGCCGCTGCGTTTTCCAACCGGGACTTCCCTGGCTATGGACTGGTTCGACAGTATGAACATCGACACCGCCAGCGGTGTGATTCAAGGTGTAACCACGCCAATCGCCATTGACCCGGACGGATATTATCAGTTGGTAAGCCGCAAGAGCAACAAGCCGCTGAATGTAATTGACGGTGCAACAACAGACGGCGCAGATCTGGAGCAGCGTGCAAATTCAGGAGCACCCAGCCAGCAATGGCAGCTCAAGGATGCGGGCGGCGGATATTACAAAATCGTGAACCGCAACAGCGGCAAGCTGATCGGCGTTGAAAACGGAGCGACGACGGACGGAGCGGTCATCGAGCAATGGAGCGACGGAGGCTGGTCCAGCCAGCAATGGCAGCTGGTATCTGTAACCGGAGGTTATTACAAGCTGAAAAACCGGGCAACGGGCAAGCTGATCGACATTTCCGAAGGCACTACCGCCGATGGAGCCAAAGCGATTCAATGGGGGGATAACGGCGGAACGAATCAGCATTTTCGTGTAGTGAAAGTAAATTAGTTCGTTCAGAATAGACATCATCATTGTCATTGAGGTAGCAGCTTCCAGTGACTCCGTAATTTCCAAAAAGCCGTCTCCCCAGCAGATCACTGCTAACGGAAGAACGGCTTTTTTTTGCGGGAAAATGAATAGTTAAACCTTTATCTGGGCTAACCCTTGTCCAGATCGGCTTGAAGCGCGTCAGAACGTTACAGCTCCCACGGATAATCTGTTGTCAGGAAGCTCGCCAATTGCTTGCTTTCCTCCCTGCGCTGACGCCGTATCGCTGCACGAGATGGCGCAGTCTGGTGCAATTGTAATTCTTCTTCTGTCTCCGGAATGACCTGCGGCACGATGACTTTACGGTTATTCTCGTCCAGCGCCACAAAGGTCAGGAAGGCGGTGGCTGCGATTTTCCGGTCGCCAGTCATCAGTCCTTCGCGGATAACCTTCACAAATACCTCCATAGAGCTACGACCTGTCCAGGTTACGAACGCCTCCAGCGTGACGGAATCGCTCGGATGGATGGGCAGCAAAAAATCCACCGAATCCGTAGACGCTGTGACCGTATTCGTGCGGCATAGCTTGGAGGCTGCGATAGACGCAATATCGTCGATATACGACATCAATCGGCCTCCGAAGAGCGTGTTATGATTGTTGATATCGTTGGGAAATACACGGGACGTCTTGAAGCAGTAGGTTTCTCGGATGTACTTGCTTTCCATGGATTCTCTTTCCCCTCTTTTCCTCGTAGCAATCTTTTTATATAGTGGAAGCCTGTGTTAGACTGTGCTAATCATCCCACTAATCCGCATAATAAATCAAGACATAAAAATCCGCATCCGCATCCGACTCATTACGGTAAGTATGAAGATCATTCACTTGAAATTGCACAGCATCTCCTGCGCTCAGTTTGAGCTGTTGTCCCTTCATTTCAAAGCACATTTCCCCACGGATCATAAGAATGGATTCTTCCCCCAAATGCTGCTCCGCCTGGTGTGTGAAACCCGGCTTCAGGCTTACGATGAACACCTCGAACTTTTTTTCCGAATGATACGGGAATACAGGGTACACAAAATAGTTGCCGTTCTCATCAATCACTGGATGCAGGTCTTCCCTGCTGATTTTAGTGATTTGTGGGGAGTCCTCTTTGAGGAGTGTGGAAAAGGACACATGCAAACCGTTGGCGATTTTCCAAAGTGTAGTCACCGTAGGATTGGATTTTCCCTTCTCAATCTGTGCCAGCATTCCTTTGCTGACCCCTGTCAGTTCAGCCACTTTATCCAGGCTAAGTCCTCTAATCTTCCTGATATGAGCCAAATTAGAACCGATGATATACTGCATTGAATCCACAGACTGTACCTCCTCGTATCCAAAAGTCTATACAAGAAGAATACACAAAAGTAGGCCCGTTAGCTATAGATGATGTTCACCATAACATACAAATGTATAATATATTGATTATTTTCAAGGTTCCGTTATATACTATAATGAAATTTAAAATGAAGGGAAGGTTGAAATGTCTATAGCTTCGGGGTTGAGCGAAACGGAGCGCGATCCACTCCACTTTTTACAAGGAGTCAAGGATTGTATCCCTACGTTGCTCGGTTATGTGTGTATTGGCTTCGCGGCAGGCATTGTGGGGGCCTCGTCAGGTGTTAGCACGATGGAAATGGCCCTGATGTCGGCGCTTGTCTACGCAGGAGCTTCCCAATTTATTATGTGCTCGATGCTGGTTACGGCCAGTCCTCCCTCTGTCATTATTTTAACGACTTTTATTGTGAATGCCCGCCACCTGTTGTTAAGCGCATCGTTGGCTCCTTATTTCTCAAAGTATTCATTGTGGAAAAATATAGGTATTGGCGTTCTTTTGACAGACGAATCCTTCGGGGTAGCCTCTGATAAACTGGCCAAAGGCGGGCAGGTCAGTGACCGCTGGATGAACGGGCTCAATATAACTGCTTACCTCGTCTGGATTGCCTCCTGTGTTGCAGGAGGGATTCTCGGGAACTGGATTTCCCGGCCGGAGGCTTTTGGTCTGGATTTCGCCCTGCCTGCGATGTTTCTTGCCTTGCTCATTTCGCAGCTACAAAGTGTCCAAACCTCCAAGCTCAAGCACCGACTGCTGCTCGTGCTGTGTATGGCTATCCTGATGTACCTTTTATCCTGGTGGGTGCCATCTCATATCGCGGTTATTGTAGCTACTATGATTACCGCAACGATTGGAGTGTTAACTGACAAATGAACATTGATCCATATGTCATGTACATCATTATCGGCGGTATGGTCGTCACAGCCATCCCGAGAATCATTCCCTTTGTCGTGCTGCAAAAGCTGGCGCTGCCCAAGCCTGTGCTCCAAGGGTTGTCCTATATCCCTATTTGCATTTTCACGGCGCTCGTGATGGAACATCTACTCGTTCGAACGGAAGGCTCCGTCACTTTTAATTGGCAAGTGCTTATTGCTATCCTTCCTACACTGGTGACTGCCTTATGGAGCAAAAACCTGCTGGCTACCGTTGTTGTCGGTATTGTGAGTATGGCTGTCGTTCGACTGCTGTGGATGGGATAGAAAAAAAGGTGCAATCCCGTTTTACGGCTGCACCTTTTTAGATATTCATTCTGCGTTCGTTATCCTGCTCTCCCTTATATAAACTTGCGATGATGCTTCTTGCCGTCATATGAGAATAAGGCCAGCTTGCCTTCAATCATCGTTTCCAAATGAACAGTCCGCCCCCACAACTGATACACATACGGAAGCGTACGCTCCATATATTTTAAATCCAGCTCAATCCCTTCAAACTGATGCTTGAGCTTTAACTCGCCAGTGTGCAGATAATCTCCATCCTCAACGACGATATAAGGGGAGCCACCATTCACACGAGAGAATACGAGCTGGTCCCGTATGTTCTCCCACGATTTATCTGTAATTTTCCAATCCGGCCCTCGTTTCTCAAACACGTACAGATCCAAATCCTCGGTCAGTTTCTTGGTCATGTAATTGCGTATAAAAGAGGTGTCTGAGTCAAACTCCCGTACCTCGAACATTTTAGCGCGTCCTTCGCCCGGTTTGCGTCCTTGTCGCTCCTGCTCTTCACGGGTTGGGTTATCCCATCGCTTTTCAATATCCTCAAATATTTTAAGCCCCAAATAATACGGATTCAGGCTCTGCTTGGAAGGCTGTACGACAGAAGCATTCAGCAGTGCAAATTCAACGGTTTCATCCCCGGTCAAATCCAGTTCCCTGACAATCCGCTGATGCCAATAGGAGGCCCAGCCTTCATTCATAATTTTGGTCTCCATCTGGGGCCAGAAATACAGCATTTCGTCCCGCAGCATCGTCATGATATCCCGCTGCCAGTCCTCCAGCACTTCTGAAAATTCCTGAATAAACCAGACGACATCCTTCTCCGGTTCAGGCGGGAACTGCCGTATCCGAATGCCTTCGCTCTCAGGCGGATCGGGCTGCTCCTGTACCGTGTCCAGTGACCACAGATCATCGTAGGGCCCGTCTGGGCGCTTCCGTTTTCCCGGTTCCTTTTGCTCACGGATTTTAAGCTCCATATATCGCTGTTTATCCAGATGCTGCGGTTTGATCAACTGCGGATCAATATGCTCCTGTATAGCCAGTACCGAATCAATGAAGGATTCGACGGCCTTCGACCCGTATTCCATTTCATAACTGTTAATCCGGTCTGCCGTAGCGGACATACTCTCCACCATATTGCGGTTGGAGGCTGAAAAGCGGGCGTTGTGCTTGAAAAAATCACAGTGCGCCAGCACATGGGCGACAATCATCTTATTTTGAACCAAAGAATTTCCATCCAGCAGGAAGGCGTAGCAGGGATTGGAGTTGATGACCAGCTCATAGATTTTGCTTAGGCCAAAATCGTACTGCATCTTCATCTTGTGAAACGTCTTTCCAAAGCTCCAGTGGCTGAAGCGCGTAGGCATCCCATAGGCCCCGAACGTGTATACAATATCCGCCGGACAAATCTCATACCGCATCGGATAGTAGTCCAACCCGAATCCGTTGGCTATCTCCATAATCTCAGCAATCGCATATTCTAGCTCCTGATGGTCACTACTCATCCCACCGTTCCCCCTTCCCGTTTGCGAAAAAAGGTACGCAAGGCTTGGTATACCTCGCCCTTTTCCTTGATGACATAGTACATAAACTGATCCTTTTTAATGTTCTTATAGGCGGACATCAGTGTGCTGCTGCGGTTATATTGATTCACTTCCCCATAGCCGAACATATTGCTGCGCTTCATAAGCTCCTCGATCAGCTTCACGCACCGTTCGTTGTCCGAGGACAGATTGTCACCATCCGAGAAATGGAAGGGATAAATATTATATTGGGAAGGAGGATAGCGCTTGTCGATAATCTCCAATGCCTTGAGATAAGCCGATGAACAGATGGTTCCGCCACTTTCTCCACGGGTGAAAAATTCTTCCTCGGTGACCTCTTTGGCTTCGGTATGGTGCGCCAGAAAGACAATCTCTACCTTTTCATATTGGCGGCGCAAAAAGCGGGTCATCCAGAAAAAGAAGCTGCGGGCGCAATATTTTTCAAAAGATCCCATCGAGCCTGAAGTATCCATCATCGCAATGATCACCGCGTTGGATTGGGGGATGGTTTTTTCCTCCCATGTTTTGTAACGGAGATCGTCCGGACTGATATGATGAATGCCCGGATTGCCCTGACGTGCGTTGCGGCGCAGATTTTCGAGAATGGTTCGCTTCTTGTCAATATTTGCCTGCATGCCTTTTTTGCGTATGTCATTGAATACGATGGACTCAACCTCAATCTGTTCCTTGTCTTTCTGCTGCAAATGCGGCAATTCCATGTCCTCGAACAGCATATCTTCCAGGTCTTCCATGCTGACTTCCGTCTCCATAATATCGTGTCCGGGCTGGTCTCCGGCTTTCTCGCCTTTACCGGGCTTCTGGGAAGCAGGATCGCGTCCGATAACATCTCCCACCTGACTGTCGCCATCCCCTTGGCCCACATGCTTTTGCTTCTGATAGTTATAAATGAAGCGGTACTCATCCAGACTGCGAATCGGCACTTTAATAATCTGTTGACCGTCCGACATAATAATATTTTCTTCCGTTATCAGATCGGGCAAATTCTGCTTAATGACATCCTTGACCTTCTGATGATGACGCTGCTGGTCTTGGTACCCTTTGCGATGCAGCGACCAATCTTCGCGGGATACGACGAATGAATATGGCTGACGTGGTTCCGGCATTGTTAGGCACCCCCCAAGTGGATACACGGCACAGTTTGGCCTTGTTGGTTATTAAGTATATTCACGGGGATATACGATATGTGATGGAAGCCAAAAAACCTTTCCAATTTCAGGGCACCTGTTTCAGTCCGGATGAGGGGGATAGGGTCCAGCGCCAAGCAACTGGCGTTCGTTCACAGCATCTTTTCCGCCTTATAGCCAATTCCATACACCGTCTGTAATAGCGACTGATGCGGTTCGAGCTTCTTGCGCAGGCGCTGGATATGAATATCCACGGTCCGCGTTCCTCCTGCATAATCGTAGCCCCATACCTGCTCCAGCAGCTCATCCCGGGTGTACACCCGCCCGGCGTGTGACACCAGAAGCGCCAGCACATCAAACTCCTTGGGGGTCAGCTCCAACATTGTTCCCTCCAGTTCAGCCGTTCTGCTGGCCGGACGCACGCGCAACGGGCCAAGTGCCGTTTCTGATCCTTCTGGTGCAGGCGCTCCCTCCCGTTCAAGCCTCCGTACCAGCGCCTTGATACGTGCGAGCAGCTCTCGCAGATCAAAGGGCTTGCTCATAAAATCGTCCGCGCCCAGCTCCAGCCCGAGCACCTTGTCCACGATATCGTTTTTGGCAGTCAGCAGCAAAATGCCGATGCCCTTCCGACTTTCCAGACGGCGGCACACCTCATATCCGCCCAGCTTGGGCATCATCACGTCGAGCACCAGCACATCCGGGTGAAATAAACGGACTTTTTCCAATGCGTCTTCCCCGTCAACAGCGGTTTCTACCAAATAACCTTCTCTTTTCAACCCATAGGCCAGCGCATTTCGAATGCTGGGTTCATCGTCCGCTACTAATATTTTTTTATCCATGTCTTTTCCTCCCTGTCCCATAAACCAACCGTATCTGCCTACTTATGTTCCCGTAAATAAGCCTCCTTCAATACGGGCATTGTCATAAGCTCCTGAACGGTTACACCCGGTATTTTCATATGGACAGACCACCTTACTATTTATTTTGCGGTAACGGCACATATATATAGGAGTTTGCAAAGTTCTCGCCTAATCTAATTTTCAGGATAGTGTACCAAAAAAAGTTTACAAAACAAAACCTTTTACCGGATGGAACGCAAATCTAGAAGCAAAGCGTATTGCCCTTAAAAACAGCACCTATTTACCTCATCATGAATAGACTGATAACTAACAGAGGATTACCTTTTTCTATAATCACAAGTCAAGTGAGGTTCTTATGACGAAATCCTATACCAAAGCACAGATTCGCAAAATTACCAGTCGTTTCGGTCTGATCCCAATAAAATCAAGCTTAGTCTCATCACTGTACCGAAAAAATGCAGTGATCCAGGTGAAAACGAAAAAGGGAACTTATGCATTAAAGCCCTTTAGCCGTACTAAGATGGTCCGCTCAAATACAATCCAACAGATGGAGCAGGCTGCAAGCATAATCAGGCTTTTGAAAAAGAGAAAGTATAGCTACATGCCCGCGTGGCTTCCAACACATTCCGGGAAGCTGTGGACTATACATCAAGGAACGCCATTTTATGTAAGTCAGTGGATCAAAGGACGGGGATTGGAGAATGCTGAAGATTTTGAAAAGCTTGGGTGGGCACTTGCCACGCTTCACGCCTCGTCCACTGGCTTGCATCGGATTGGAAGGGGGAAATCCCCTACGTTTCAGCAATTGCGGATATGGAAAAACCAGGACCGTCTTTTTCAAAGAAAAATAACACAAATCAGCCGTCATGACAAAGAATACGGCTACTGGTACAACGCTCACGGCAAAGACTGCAAACGTTTAGCTAGGCGGGCATGGAAGGATTTGCAGGGCATATCCATTGTTAAGCTGCTTCAGAAGGAAAACCGTTCCCCCTCTTTAATACACAGCGACATCACGATCCCCAATGTCATTATTTCAGATGATGGTCAACTCAAAATCATTGATTGGGATCGAGTTAAGGTCGGCTCAGTCTATGTAGATCTGGCAAAGGCCCTTATGAATACGACCCAATTCAATCCTGAATTTGTGCAATCCTTGCTGAAGGGATACCAAAAACGCAAACCACTAAGCCGAACTGAACGAAAAATGGTTACAGCCTTGTATAAACTGCCACGCGAAGCGTGGCATGCCTCCCTACACCCGAATCGCTCAAGAAACCGCGAGATCCTGAACAATTGGGATCAATCGTGGCCCCTTCGTTTACAAATCATTCATATTTTGCAGGAATGGGTACATGCATAAAAGAAAGTGAGGATCAAAATGTCGATTTTATCGAACGTTGAGCAGATGTACGGAATCAAAATTCAACGTACTCGTCAAAAGAAGGACATATACAAGATCGAGACCGCCGGCATGACCTATTGTTTAAAGCCCTACAAATTCCCAGAAGATGAAATTCGTTTTATTACACATGTGTTGTCCTTCCTGGATGAGCGCGGGTTTACCCGCAGCCAAAAGGTTTATCCTACAGTGCAGCAAACCGCTTATATGACCCATGAAGGCATTTCGTATACATTAACCAATTGGGTTGATGGAGAAAGACCAAAATTTACAAAAGTCATAGATTTCAAAAAGGGAATTTACACCTTAGCCAAATTTCACTCCAGTGCCGTAGGCTTTCCTATCACCGAGGCTCCGGCAGCCAGAATACGTTACGAAGGCTTGGGTGATGAAATAGCTGGATACAAAAAACACCTCAGTCCCTACAAAGGCACAGCACATCTCGTGGCTCTCTGTGAAGAAGTGTCGAATCATTTACAGCAGACCAAAGTTCGAGAAGCAATCGACTCGGAACAAAAAATCGCCGCATTTATACATGGCGATTACAATTACCCCAATCTGATTAAAGACAGACGGCTCAAGCTCCATTTAATCGATTTTGAAAATTGCTCCCTGCACGTAAGAATGAAAGACTTGTCCCATCTTCTTCATCGAAATTGTCTTTGGAACGGGACCAAGATGCTGCGTGCGGTCGACTACTATCAACGATATCGTCCGTTGAGCGCCCATGATTTACATTTGCTTCACACACTTTTGATCTCTCCCTATCATGTGGTCCGCAACATCAGAATAGGCGGCATCCGTTCTGCCAAACGTGTTATTCCATCATTCGTGCAGTTAAACAAATACCGACGTGAGCTTAGAGCGCTGCTATAATCTGTCGGCTTGGAGCCAAACAGGAAAACAGACCCGACGAAACGGTCTGTTTTTTTTATGTTCTGACAACGATCTATGGGAAATCTACATGCCACTGAACCGAATCCGCTGGCTGATTGTACCGGTACAATCAAAAGTTTATAGCATTGTAATCAGTACGCCCCCCTTCTACAATGATGCTAAGACTCAAGGATCATTTGTTCCGAATAGAAAATTTGGGAAACTAACAATAGAGGTGACTGCACATGTACATCATGACAAAAGAAGAAATAAAGGCTTATCTAAACAGGATCGGAATTCAAGATATTCAGCCTCCTACCCAATCCTATTTATTTGAGCTGCATAAAGCCCATGTGAAACATCTTTCGTGGCAAACGGTGGACATTTTTGCAAGAAAGCCGGCAGCCATTGGTTTTCAAGAATCAGTTCAACTTATTTTACAGGGGAGAAGCGGCTATTGTTTTCATCTGAATGGTGCCTTCAGCGCACTACTACATTCACTGGGCTACAAGGTCTCCCTGCATCGTGCCGGGGTTCAGCCTTTAGGGGCAGAGCCGCGCATCAATTCATTTCATCTCGGGTTAACCGTGAACTTGCTAAATGAGCAGCACGAAGATGAAGTATGGATTGTTGATGTCGGTTTAGGCGATATGCCATATGAGCCTGTTCCACTCCGTATGGGCACTTATGAACAAGCCCCTCTTCAATATAAGGTTACGGAGTCCGGGGTTGTTGCAAAAGGCTGGCGGTTAGAGCATGATTCGCTTGCTTCATTTGTCGGCGTTGATTATGACCCTACGGTTGTTCGGGATTTGGAAGAATTTATGCCAAAACATCATTTCTATAGCCGCTCAGCGGATTCTCCATGGTTCAACCTGTTTCTGATTCGGCAAAGACAAGCATTAGAGACGAATGAACTAAGAGGCTGCATTTGGAAAAAACACGGGCTGAACGGACTGGAAAAAATAGAGCTGGATCATAAATCGCAGTGGCTGGAAGTGTTGGCAGATGTATTTGGTGAGCCGCTTGTTAACTATAGTCACCAGGAACGGGACGAGTTATGGAGAAGGGTATTTGCGGCTCATACTGAATGGAAGAAATCAATCATTTCCTTATAAGTATTACGCTCTTCCTCGGTTGCGTTGATTGGACCGCCACGGAGGGAGAGCGTTATTTTCCTCAAAAAGCTCTCCCCGGGATACAACTCATTCTATCCTCTCACACTACATCATTTCGCCGGAATGTTGAAGCGTTTCCAATTCCTTCACCATATTTTCGATCAGCTTTGTAAAGGAAGCCAATTCCTCGGAACTGGAAGCTTGTTGTCGGGCATAATAAAAAAAGAATCCGACAGCAAGCACTGGAAACTTACTGTGCATGCTACCGGATTACTCCACCCTCTTGTCTTGCTAACCTTAAGCTTACCCAATTTTACCGATTCAGCAGACTGCCTACATACCGAAGCAGGTCGTTGGCGCTGGCACCTGTATAGCCGTGTTCCTCAATCAACCGCTTAATCACCTCATTCATTCGTTTGAGCTGATTAGCATCGGGTGTTTTGGTCGAGGTCGTAATTTTCACAATATCCTTCAAATCAGCGAACAGCTTCTTCTCAATCGCCTCTCTCAGCCGATCATGATGATGATATTCAAACTTACGCCCCTTGCGTGAGTAAGCGGAAATTCGGATGAGAATTTCTTCGCGGAACGCCTTTTTCGCATTTTCCGATACCCCAATCTGCTCTTCGATCGAACGCATCAGCCGCTCATCCGGGTCGAGTTCCTCATCCGTAAGCGGGTCGCGGATTTTCACCCAATTGCAGAAGGCTTCGATGTTATCCAAATAGTTATCGAACAGCGTCTTGGCTGATTCCTCGAACGAGTACACAAAGGCTTTCTGTACTTCTTTTTTCGCCAGCTCGTCATACTCCTTACGGGCCACGGAAATGAAATTCAGATAGCGCTCCCTTTCCTCCTTCGTAATAGAAGCATGCTGATCCAGACCATCCTTGATGGCTCTTAAAATGTCCAGCGCATTGATGGATTCTACATTTTGCTTAATGAGCGCACTGGAAATGCGGTTGATGACGTACCTTGGGTCTACCCCGGACATGCCTTCCTCCAGAAACTCATTTTGCATTTCCTTCAGGTCGGCTGTCTTGTAGCCTTCTACCTCTTCGCCATCATACATGCGCATCTTTTTGACCAGATCCATGCCCTGCTTCTTCGTCTCCTTCAAGCGGGTAAGCACGGAAAAAATAGCAGCCGTCCGCAGCGCATGAGGAGCGATGTGAATATGCTTCATGTCACTTTGTTCAATGAGCTTCGCGTAAATTTTTTCTTCTTCCGAGACTTTAAGGTTGTAAGGAATCGGCATTACGATCATCCGTGATTGCAGAGCCTCGTTCTTTTTGTTTGCGATAAAGCTTTTATACTCCGACTCATTGGTATGGGCAACGATCAATTCATCTGCACTGATTAACGCAAAACGCCCCGCTTTAAAATTACCCTCCTGGGTCAGTGACAGCAAATTCCACAAAAACTTCTCATCGCATTTCAGCATCTCCTGAAACTCCATCAGTCCACGGTTGGCTTTGTTCAGTTCTCCGTCAAAACGATACGCGCGTGGATCGGATTCCGACCCATACTCCGTAATCGTAGAAAAGTCGATGCTGCCCGTCAAATCGGCAATATCCTGTGACTTCGGATCCGAAGGACTGAACGTACCGATGCCGATCCGATTTTCTTCCGATATAAATACCCGCTCCACGCGGACCTTTTCAATATCTCCATCAAATTCTGTCCGTAATCTCATCTGGCAGGCTGGGCATAGATTGCCTTCAATCCGCACCCCCAGCTCCTTCTCAAAATCCGGACGCAGCTCATGAGGAATGAGATGAAGCGGATCTTCGTGCATGGGGCAGCCTTCAATGGCGTATACCGCTCCCTGATCCGTCCTCGAAAATTTCTCCAGACCGCGTTTGAGCAAGGTGACCAGTGTGGATTTACCTCCACTGACGGGTCCCATCAAAAGTAGAATACGTTTGCGCACATCGAGCCGACGGGCTGAGGAATGGAAGTATTCCTCCACCAACTTTTCAAGCGCACGGTCCAGTCCAAAAATCTCCTGCTCGAAAAATTTATATCGCTTATGTCCCCCAGCCTCTTCTACACCAAAAGATTCAATCATCTTGTAAACCCGTGCATGAGCGGTCATCGCCGGCGTCGGGTCTTTCTTGAGTATCTCGATATACTCTCTAAAAGTGCCGCTCCAGGCCAGACGGTTGTTTTCCGCCCGGTACTCCGCAACGCGTTCAAAAATATTCATGCTAGGTTCCTCCTATGACTGCGTAATGACTATCCTCCACTCCGGATGGTTAATGGCTACACTCGTCCACGCCTTTCAGGATATGATGCAATCCTCTTAAAAAAAGTGTAATACATACCTATGCAGATTGATTTCAGAATTGACCTTTTTTTTGCGACAGTTTCCCTGCCTTTTCGAAAAACAGAGAGATACACTGTGCTAAAATATACAACAACGACGCGGACCTGCCGCATTATGGTACAATATAAGCTCGGAATAATGGGATAAAGGAGCGGGAGAAGCATGGCGGTTCGGCATGAGACGGAGCTGTACGCTCCGATCAAAGCCTTTTTTGAGAGCTCGGGATACGAAATCAAGGGAGAAGTGCGTAACTGCGATTTGGTGGGAATAAAGCCAGAACAGCAGGAGCCACTGATTGTGGAGATTAAAAAGACGTTCAATCTGGCGCTGGTGCTGCAAGGCATGCAGCGTCTGAAGCTAAGCAGCAATGTGTATGTGGCGGTGGAACGAAACCGCGCGAAAAAAGGGGCTGTCAATCAGCGCTGGAACGAGCTGATCGGACTGTGCCTCCAGTTGGGGCTGGGCTTGCTCACCGTTACCCATTTTAAAACCAAGCCGCCGCTTGTAGAGGTACTTTGCAAG
>NZ_ASRY01000007.1 GCF_000520815.1 Paenibacillus maysiensis
AACTTCATAAGCCGGTGTGGCGGAATTGGCAGACGCGCGCGACTCAAAATCGTGAGGGAAACCGTGGAGGTTCGAGTCCTCTCACCGGCATGTATTTCGGGATGTAGCTCAGCTTGGTAGAGCACCTGGTTTGGGACCAGGGGGTCGCATGTTCAAATCGTGTCATCCCGATTCAAAAGGAAAGTCGCTGGAAGAAGCGGCTTTTTTTGTTGTATTTGTTGTCTTTTTTTGTATAAATCAGTAATCGTCAGGCCACACTAACACAAAAAGTGGGACGGAAGGGATTACTGTGAAGCGATTAAGCTGGAAAAAACAAATTAAACGACGCTGGAAGCAGTGGAGAAGAACGGTGTGGGCCTGTACTATTTTTGGATCGGCTTGTTTGCTGGCAGGTTTCGGTATTCTGTTTTCACGTCATATGCAAACTATGCTGTCACAGCCCCTCGCTACTACCGTTATGGCGGACGTTGATACGAAGGAGCCTTCACACACGAGTTCGGCTGAAGTGCATTCCTCGCAGGTGCAGGTATTGCAAAGTATCCGTGCTTCGGGCATCGGTAGGAAGACTCATTTGTTAACCACCTATGTGTGTGGCACAGAGACGCTTTCCTTGGGAACGTTAAGTTCGCAGCAGTTAGAGAGCTTGCTGAAGCAGCATCCCGATTGGAAGGGACGGTTAAATACGAGAGGCGAGGTGTGGCTGGAGCGTAAGGTGGAGGATTTGTCGGAGTTATGCAAACAGCATGCCTACATGGGTATGAGTATGGATGGACAACTTACTTTGTTTGAAGGGCCGCCTAAAAAAGAAAAAGTAATTCGGACTTTCTTTCAGCTGGATGTGGGATCAATGGAGACGGCTCTGCCCGAGGGAGTGTATGAGCAGCTCCAGCAGGGAATCCGTGTGCAGGATATGAACGAATACAACAGTGTGATCTCTACTTTTAGTGATTTTGCAGTGGAGCGAACACAGCGGGTATTGAAGCAGCAATATTGATTACATGCAAGAAAGAGGCGTATAGGCTTTGCCCGGAGGGTGAGGCGTATAACGTCTCTTTTTTGTGCTGAACTTAGAGTTAAACTTTTTACTCTATTAGATGCAAAGTTTTGTTATAATGAAATGAACGACACATATGTTCGCTTTGTTTAGCATTTGGCAATGATTATGGTTTTGATATTAAATCTTTGATGGCTAGTTAACGCCGTATTTTGGCGATAGGGGAGAGATTTTTTTGCGTTTTCTAGGAATTGATCCGGGTATTGCAATTGTGGGCTTTGGATTTGTGGACAAGATCGGCAGTAAGGTGGTTCCTGTTCAATATGGCTGTATCCAGACGGAGGCCCATACACCGGAAGAAGAGCGATTGCTTCATGTATATGAAGGCATGCTGCAATTGATTGATAAATATAAACCTGATGCGGTAGCGCTGGAGAAGCTTTTTTTTAATCGTAATGTAACAACTGCAATGTCTGTGAGTCAGGCGCGTGGTGTGCTGGTGCTGGCTGCGAAACAACGTGGTTTGCCTATAGGGGAATATACGCCTATGCAGGTTAAACAGGCTATTGTAGGGTATGGAAAGGCTGAGAAGAAGCAGGTACAGGAAATGGTAAGAATGTTTCTGAAGCTTCAAGTCGTGCCCAAACCGGATGATGTGGCGGATGCTTTGGCAGTGGCTATTTGTCATGCGCATTCATATGGACTAAATTCAAAATTAAATGAGGTATTGCGAAAATGATAGATTTCTTGCGTGGTTCTGTGGCTCACTTGGAAAATGAATATGTCGTTTTGGATGTGCAAGGGGTCGGGTATCGGGTATTTTGTCCGAACCCTTATGCCTTTGCCAAAACGGAAGGGCCGATTGTCATCTATATTCATCATCATGTAAGGGACGATGCTACTTTACTGTTCGGGTTTGCGACTCGTGAGGAACAACAGTTGTTCCGTAAGCTGATTGATGTATCCGGAATTGGGCCGCGTGTGGCGCTTGGTATTTTGGGAGGCGGTACGCCTACCCATGTGGTAACGGCAATCTATCAAGAGAACATCGCGTTTCTCACCAAACTGCCGGGCATCGGTAAAAAGACGGCGCAACGCATGATTCTGGATTTGAAGGACAAGCTGGACGGCATCGGCTCAGTCGGGATTGCGACCGGATTGTTTGCGGAGCCTGTCGTGGAGGAAGGCGAGGGTTCCTATTGGAGCGAGGCACGAGAAGCACTTAAGGCGCTGGGCTACACAGATGCGGAGCTGGATAAGGTATGGAGCAGAATGAAGAAAGACGCGAAACCTGATGAATCTGCTGATATTTTAATGAAAAGAGCTTTGCAACTGTTGTTTGCCGGATAGGACGACGATGTCCATTAAAAGAAGTCTGGTGAAAAGGAGGAGCGATGGAAAATGGATGACCGGATTATTTCCGCCAATTTGATGATGGAAGACCAGACGGCGGAGCTAAGCCTTCGCCCCCGTTATCTGAACGAATATATCGGGCAAAATCAAGTGAAAGAAAATTTGAAAATATATATTGAAGCGGCCAAGATGCGTAAAGAGGCGCTGGATCATGTGCTACTGTACGGTCCGCCCGGATTAGGAAAAACGACGCTCGCCAATATTATCGCCAACGAGTTGGGCGTTAATTTACGCACGACCTCAGGCCCGGCAATTGAAAGACCCGGAGATTTGGCAGCGTTGCTGACAAATCTTCAAGAGGGCGATGTTTTGTTCATTGACGAGATACATCGCCTGCACCGTACGGTGGAAGAAGTCATGTATCCGGCAATGGAGGATTTTGCGCTGGACATTATGATTGGTAAAGGCCCGAGTGCGCGTTCAGTCCGTCTGGATTTGCCGCCCTTTACGCTTATCGGGGCTACTACGCGCGCTGGGCTGCTTTCTGCGCCGTTGCGTGACCGATTTGGTGTCATTAGTCGGTTGGAGTTCTATACGACAGACGAGCTGGCCTACATCGTATCAAGGAACGCGGATATTATGGAGATTGAGATTGTCGGGGATGCAGCTGAAGAAATCGCATTGCGTTCACGGGGGACGCCACGGATTGCGAATCGGCTGTTAAAAAGGGTGCGTGATTTTGCCCAAGTTGCCGGAGACGGTATTATTCATTCAGAGTTGGCCGCAGAGGCGTTAAAGAGACTGCAAATTGATCCGCGCGGACTGGATGAAATTGATCATAAAATGCTTAAGGCGATGATTCATTCATTCCGTGGCGGGCCTGTGGGATTGGATACAATTGCAGCGACCATTGGTGAAGAAAGCCAGACGATCGAGGACGTGTATGAGCCATATTTGTTGCAAATCGGCCTTCTGCAAAGAACGCCACGGGGACGGATGGTGACTCCGGCGGCTTATGCTCACCTCGGAATTCCCATGCCAACGGATTCAAGGTGAGCAGGGAGTGTATATTTTTATCACATGAGAACAGGCAGTAGCGGCTCATACACAGAAAAATGTAGCTGAGATTAGTTCTTAACGTGATTACACGACTATGATAAATATGATATTACAGCACGGATGGTATGGAGAAAGAGAGTGCGTGAATTAAGATTTGGGCGGGTTCAAGTTTAGGCGTATTTCGCCGATGTATTAAAAGGGACAGGTTTGAGTCAAGTTCCCGCCAAATCATGCAGTATGCGTGCTATGACAGCCAGAAATGGGGGAGCCAGAAATGAGTGAAAAAGCGTTGAATCAAAGCACAATTTTCGGCACATGGGCGGGTCGGGCCAAACGGGCAACAGCGGCTATAGTATTAGCTGTAGTTTGCCTGCCTTGGTCTCCGACTGTTCACGCCGCTACTGCCCAAGAGGATATTCGTGTAGTGATCTTTGCGGATCTGGGCAGCAAATATAAAGCGACTGTACCCGCTGTAACCTTGAAATCATCAGGGGGCCTGAGTGTCGGACAAAACAGTGGGGGGAGCTTTCAGTCTTGGACAGGACTTCCAGACAGTACGGCCCGTTTTAGCGTAGACAGCTATCGGGTAAAGGTACTGGAAGGAAATGAAGCGGCTGCGATAAAAGCAGCTCAAGCATTGCAAAAGACGAATGATAAACCGATGGTTTTTATTGGCTCGAAAAACGGTAGCTCTGTCTATCAGGTGTATGCAGGAATATATGCGACTGAACAGGTAGCGCAGGCTGCTGTACAGCGTATTTCTACTGCAACCGGAGCACAGGCCGAAGTTACGGGGAACAAGCATTGGTCTACGGGAAACTACGGAAGCGAACAAGAGGCTAATCTCGTTCGGACGACGATTGCTGCCGCAGGTTTTGATGCTTTTACCGTCATTCAATCGAGAGGTCAATATGCTGTGTGGGTCGGAGAAGAGAGTAATGACAGCAAGTTGTCCGCTTTGAAAACAGAACTGGAAAGCAAGCAACCGCGACTTACGCTCTCTAAAGTCAACGCTACTCAAACCGGACTGATTGTGAGACAGGAAGCAGGAGTAACGACAGGCTCTCAGGTGATGACTCATTATGTGCTGAGTGGTTCTGATAATAGCAAGGTTATGGTCAACGGAGGCAGTGATGGAATTCAAGTGATCGAGAGATCACAGCGTACATATCGTGGCGACATGGAAATTGGCATGACGTCAGGACAACTGGCACTTGTTAACGAAGTGCCGTTGGAGCAGTATTTGTATTCTGTGGTAGGAGCTGAAGTCTATTCCTCGTGGTCGGCTGAAGCGCTCAAGGCTCAAGCGGTGGCGGCTCGCAGCTATGCGCTTGCCCAAGGCAATCGTTTTCAGATCGGGAACGTGGTGGATGGAACGTTAAGCCAGGCTTATAACGGCAAAGGCTCGGAGCATGCGAATGTTAGCGAGGCCGTAGATGCAACCGCTGGTGAAGTGATTAAAAGTGGTGGCAAGGTGGTCGAAGCTGTATTTTCGTCCAATGCGGGCGGTGTTACAGCGGATGCTTCCGAGGTGTGGAACAGTGGCGGTGAATCGTTTGCCAGCGTAGATAGCTCAGGAGATACTTCGGCGCAAAAAGGAGCACAGGAGTGGTATCACGTGCTTCTCTCCAGCGGAAAGACAGGCTATATCCGTGAGGATAACGTTAAGGAACTGGAGGGAGTCACAGAGGCGGGGCTAGACAAAGTTACCGTGACTGCTGAAAATACCAATGTGCGTTCCATTCCTCAAATTCAATCAACCGTGGCAGCAGTAGCCAAGGTACAGCCCGGTGAAGAGATGATTGTATTGGAAAAGGTACCTCAATCCGGAGACTACGCATGGGTACGGGGGCCCTTTACGGCCGCTCAGCTTGTAAAATCCCTGCAAGGGAAAGTAACGGGCACAATACCGTCCTCTATTGACCATCTCGATGTCACCAAACGTGGTCCGTCCGGGCGTGTGCTGGAGGTTGAAGCGAATGGATCGCCTTTAAAGGTGAAATATCCTGATATGTATCGTTCAGCAATGGGCGGATTGCCGAGCACGCTGTTTGATATTGCGAGTACTGGCAGTTATACTGTATTAGGCGCTGATGGGGCTACTACTCATGTAAATGGTGCACAGGGGACTACAATCCTGTCGGCATCAGGGAGCAGCACTTCCAGCGGTAACGGGGTGATCGTCATGAATGAAGATCGTCATGCGCGCGTCATCGACAAAACGCAGAGCTTTATTTTTACAGGCAAAGGGAATGGTCACGGTTTGGGATTGTCACAATGGGGAGCCAACGGTTTGGCTGATCAGGGGTATGATTACAAGAGAATTTTGCAACACTATTATAAAAATGTGGATATAGTTAAGGACTGACCAATATATGAACGTAAACGACTACGATTTTGAATTACCTGAAACATTAATTGCACAGACACCTTTGCTTGATCGAAGTGCTTCGAGATTACTAACACTGAGCAAGGATAGCGGTGAAGTGGGCCATCATACATTTTCAGATGTTGTGCAGTATCTTCAGCCCGGCGATACACTGGTGCTAAATGATACGCGAGTGATTCCTGCACGCTTGTTCGGTATCAAGGAAGACACGGGAGCTAAGGCCGAGGTGTTACTGCTCAAGCAACTGGAGGGTGACCGATGGGAAGCATTGGTAAAACCCGGCAAGAAGTTGAAAAAGGGCGCGGTTATCGTTTTTGGTGATGAGCTGAAGGCGGTCATTGAGGAAGAAGGAGATATGGGCGGAAGAGTGCTCTCATTCTCATATGAAGGTATTTTTCAGGAGATATTGGATCGTCTTGGACAAATGCCGCTTCCACCGTATATCAAGGAGCAACTGGATGACCGTGAGCGTTATCAGACGGTTTATGCCCGGCATGAAGGCTCAGCCGCAGCTCCAACCGCAGGGTTGCATTTTACAGAGGAATTGCTAGATCAAATTAGAGAAAAGGGTGTTTCCATCACCTTTGTCACACTTCATGTCGGTTTAGGAACGTTCAGACCCATGTCTGTGGATACGATTGAAGAGCATGTGATGCATGAAGAATATTACTCATTGTCACAGGAAACGGCAGATGTGCTAAATGAAACCAAAGCGCGTGGCGGAAGAGTCGTGGCGGTGGGGACAACCAGTTGCCGGACGCTGGAGACGGTGGGCAATACATTCGGTGACGGATTATTACAGGCCAGCAGTGGCTGGACGCAGATTTTTATTTATCCAGGTTATGAATTCCGTGTGGTGGATGCGATGATTACAAATTTTCATTTGCCTAAATCCACATTGGTTATGCTGGTCAGTGCACTGGCGGGCAGGGAGAATATTATGCATGCTTACCAGGAGGCGATTGACCGGGAATATCGGTTTTTCAGCTTTGGGGACGCAATGTTCATTTATTAATTAAGGATGGTAGAGAAAATATGGAACCAGCAATAAGATACGAACATATTAAAACCTGCAAGCAGTCGGGAGCCCGCCTTGGGCGTGTGCATACACCTCACGGGGTTATTGAAACACCAACCTTTATGCCTGTAGGGACACAAGCTACAGTTAAAACGATGAGTCCTGAGGAACTGAAGGAAATGGATGCTCAAATTATTTTGAGTAATACGTACCATCTGTTTCTTCGTCCCGGTCATGATATTATTCGTGAAGCGGGTGGGCTGCACAAGTTTATGAACTGGGATCGTCCTATTTTAACGGACAGCGGCGGATTTCAAGTGTTTTCATTGAGTGAAATGCGTAAAATTACGGAGGAGGGCGTTCATTTCCGCTCTCATTTGAATGGAGATAAGCTGTTTCTTTCGCCGGAAGTGGCCATGGAAATTCAAAACTCGCTCGGCTCGGATATTATGATGGCCTTCGATGAATGTCCTCCTTTTCCTGCTGAATATGAGTATGTGAAAAAGTCGTTGGAACGCACCAGCCGTTGGGCTGAGCGCTGTCTGGAGGCACACGCGCGTCCTCATGATCAAGGGTTGTTTGCCATTGTTCAGGGGGGCATGCATGAAGATCTGCGCAAGCAGAGCGCGGCGGATTTGACTTCCATGGATTTCCCGGGGTATGCTATTGGTGGACTGAGCGTAGGTGAACCGAAGCATTTGATGTATGAAGTGCTGGATTATACGCTTCCTCTGCTTCCTACTAACAAGCCACGCTATTTGATGGGCGTAGGTTCACCGGATGCCTTGATTGAAGGCTCTATCCGTGGTGTGGATATGTTTGATTGCGTACTTCCAACACGAATTGCTCGCAATGGGACAACGATGACCAGCCAAGGTCGTCTTGTCGTTCGCAACGCCAAATATGCAAGAGATTTTAGCCCGCTTGATCCGGCTTGTGATTGCTATACCTGTCGTAATTATTCACGTGCTTACTTACGACACTTGATTAAAGCGGATGAAACCTTCGGGCTCCGACTGGCAACGTATCATAATTTGCATTTCTTAATTCAATTGATGCGCAATGTCAGACAAGCGATTATGGATGACAGGCTGCTTGATTTCCGCGATGAATTTTTTGAGCAGTACGGTCTTCATGATAATGATAAAGGCTTTTAAGTTTTAGGGGAGAGTATACGAAGGGGGATTTAACATGTTTCATTTTGCTACAGCTGCTGCAACCGGTGGAACTGGAGGACTTTTTCAAATGATCTGGCCACTGGCGTTGATGTTTGTAATCTTCTATTTCTTGTTGATTCGTCCGAATCAGAAAAAACAGAAGCAGCGTCAAACGATGCTTCAAGCCTTGAAAAAGGGCGATAAAGTCATTACGATCGGAGGTCTTCACGGTACGATTTTGGAGATTACGGATGATGTGGTTGTTTTGCGTGTGAATGATGTTACGAAGCTGACCTTTGATCGCAGCGCGATCAGCAATGCGATTGCAAAAGATACAGCTTCCGAGGAAGTTGTTTCCAAGTCATAGAATATTAGCATAACCATGCAAAAACCGAGCCTTTGAGAAGGGCTCGGTTTTTTGTGTTGTTTTGCCACATGCATTTTGATTATTTGCTCAGGTTAATCCCAAACATCCCGCCCCCTGCTCCAATGATAAAGGCAATTCCCAGATGCAAAAGATCTTTGGCGTTCATGCCTGCATCCAGTGCCAGAAAACCGACCAGCAGCACGATTAGCCCATACAGGATGCCTGTAATACCGCCTTGATACCAGCCTTTGTTCGTGGATCTTTTACCGGCGACGAAGCCGCCGGATACCATGGCGAATGCATGAACGATGTACGTATACAACGATAAATCCTGTTCCTGCATCTGTGTCAGCCACAAGAGTAGCGAAAGGATAAATGCGCCAAGCAGCATCCATGCAAAAGCATAAAACAAGCCGGATAAAATGGGATGGGCCAGACGAAACGAACACCAGCGGCGAATGAGCTCCATTGATAATTCCTCCTGTACCAAGGTTTGAACTATTATAATTCTATGGCCAAGCCTCCCGGCTTAGTACCAAGTCGTAAGCAGTCTTTGTCTTTATTTCAATAATTTAACCTTTTGTTTTCTGTATGGTTGATATGAGGAACGGTCAGAATACGTGTACAATGAACGGCAAATGTCTTGTCGCAAGTACAGGAGAGGAGGCGGACATGTTGGGTCACGATATTTTTGCACTTATATTTCGAACGTTTCTCATGTACTTTATTGTATTTCTGGTTATGCGCTTAATGGGTAAACGGGAGATCGGAAAATTGTCTGTTTTTGACCTCGTGATATCCATTATGATTGCGGAAATCGCTGTATTCAGTTTGGAAGATATAGAGCGTCCGTTGTATGGAGGGCTGATTCCTTTGGGCGTGTTGCTGATTTTGCAGATCGGTATTTCGTATTTCAGTCTAAAAAGTCGACGACTGCGGCTGCTGTTTGATGGTAAGCCCAGTGTGTTGTTTTCCAACGGACAGGTAAATAAGGAAGAAATGCTGAAGCAACGCTACAATTTAGATGATCTGCTGTTACAACTTCGGGAACAAAATATCGAAGGCTTGGACGATGTAGAATATGTTATTTTGGAAACGACAGGCAAGCTCACGGTCATACGTAAAGATGATGACGTTGGAGATAGTGAATCTGAAAAGCAGAAACCAAATTTAGAACAAACGAATTTAATAAACAACGATCAACAGGAGGATAAAGTCCATCCTTCGCCTCAAATCGGCGGGAAGTTTAGATATGAAGGCCTTCCCATTCCGTTGATTATGGATGGCAAGGTGCTGGATCGAAATTTGGAGCGTATGGATATGAACCGTTTTTGGCTTAAAAATCAGATTCAAGCTCAAGGGCATAAAGATTTTAAGGATGTTTTCTTGTGCTCGGTTAACCATAAAGGCGATGTATATATTACGCCGCCTGCCTTTGGGGAATCCTCGGATTAAGCCTGTTATGCCTTAAACCATCTTCTCAGGATGGGGATACGGTTGAGATTGTCCCAGTCAATCATTTTGGTCAGAGTCATCAGAAAAAGGTACAGAATAATGCCCAAGCCTGCGGCAAAAAGAAATTGCAGCGACATTTGATCGAAAACCGTTAGATGTCTGTAAGCATATAAGACCGCAGCTGCCATGATAATCATGCCCACACCGGTTTTCCAGAAATCAAGCAGCCGCACGCGAAACCGAAGCAATCTGCTTACACTGAAGCCATGCAGAAGCGTGACTATGGCACTGTTGATACAAATAGCGATGACTGCTCCATAGATACCGTATTGAGGCTGGGAAGCAAGCCAGACAATAAGCGCGATTTTGATAACGGCTCCGACAAAGGTATTGAATAAGGCACTTCCGGGACGATCCAGTGCCTGAAGTGCTGCCTGAAGCGGGGCCTGAATGTACATAAAAAGAGCAAAGGGAGCCATGAGCTTAAGCATGCCCGCAATGTCGCCATTATTGTAGAGTAGCAGGCACAGAGGCTCTGCCAATACGTACATAATGACGGCAAATGGGGCTCCTGCAACCAAAGCAAGTCGAAGTGATTGATGCAATCGCTTATGAATCGCTGTGATTTGTCCCTTGGCAGCAGCTTCGGATAAGGAAGGGACGAGGGAAACAGCCAGTGAACTGGTGAGAACACCGGGCAGTAATAACACTGGAATGACCATACCCTGCATGGCCCCGTATTGAGCGGTTGCCACTCCGGTGGCAATACCTGCTACGGCCAGACTGCGCATACATAGAATGGATTCAAGCAAATAGGACAACGACCCCACAAGTCTTCCGGCTGTTACGGGAACCGATATAGACAGAAGTCGTGACAACACAGACGGTTGTTTGGAATGAGCTGCTGAAGGTGAAGATACCTCCGGTTGTAGGGGTACATGATCTTTTCGCTGGTTCCATTTGTATTGCCCTAGAAGCACAATCATGCCGATGAGTTCACCCGCCAGTGCACCGAGCATCGCCCCTGCAGCAGCGTAGGCCACGCCATGCGGAAGGAGCAGGTAAGCAAACCAGATGACGCAAAAAATGCGCATGACAGTCTCGGCAATGGAGGAGCTTGCGGACGGAATCATATTTTGTTTCCCCTGAAAATAGCCTCTGTACGCAGAGGAAACAGCAACAATGACAATCATTGGACTCATGCTGACAAATGTATAATATACACGGCTGTCTGTCAGCAGGTGGCTTGTAATCCAAGGGGCAAATAGAAGACAGAGCGCCATGGCAAGCAGGCTGAGTGTAACAGTGAAGCGCAGGCTGGTGTGCAAAATACGCCGTGACATTTCGGGTTGACCCGCAGTTTCAGACTCGGCTACCAGCTTGGCTACGGCAAGCGGTATGCCCCCGGGAATAAGGGTTACCAGCACGATAAAAAAGGGATACCCCTGTTGGTACAAGCCGACTCCTTCGGGACCGATAATACGCGGGAGCGCGATTCGCGGAATAAAACCCAGCAGCCGATTGATAATTCCAGCTGCTAATAAAATAATTGCTCCATGGATGAATGTCTGCTTTTTCAATCGCAACTCCCTCTTCCCCAAAAATGAATTCCGCGTCTATGTGTTACTGTAAAAGATATGCCGGACCTGTCCATGTTCATGACAAGCTTTTCCGACTGAAAGCAGAGGGATCAGGACAACAAGAGGGGGAGTGGTGAATTCTGCTATTGACGATCGAAATGAATGCATATATTGTTGGTTTACGGCTATTTTCGACGAAAAAGAAGGGTTTTCCAGGATCAGGGCAGAAATGTTCTATAAAGCAGTCAATAACCCCGCTAATTGCTGATCTGCGGAACCGGAGTCGCTGGGAGGAGGAACGGCCATCGTGGGTATGGAAGAGCTGGATGAGCAGGATTGGGATGACGCAATTGAGATGCTGTGTCAAAGCAAGGCGGACGAGTTGATTCTCGTAGGCTATGAGCATGTCACAAGCAAGGACGTGTGGAATTGCGTCAGTCATAAATATGAAAAGGAGGGTATTCCTCCGCTGCACAAGCTCGTTAACGATATACTTTCCCTTAAAGCGACGAGCTTTATGAACTATTTGACAATGTCCGCATTACGGGGCTCCACTTTCGAATAGAAGGGGGTCTTTTTTTGCGTTCAAATTGACTGCTTTTTGAGGGGTAGCTATAATAGGAATATTGAGAATGAAAGGGGAACATGGGACGGAATGAAGAGAATTCTAAGTTTCATCGTGGTCGTGCTCATAACCACTGGTGTTATGGTCGGGACAAGCCCGGGCCTGCTGAACAGTTTAAAACTAGGCCTCGATTTAAAGGGAGGCTTTGAAATCTTATATGAAGCCCAGCCTTTGGAAGCCGGGCAGAGTGTAACCAGCCAGTCTCTTATACAAACAGCTCAAAGTCTGGAGAGACGGATAAACGCGCTTGGTACAACTGAGCCGGAAGTAACAACGGAGGGTACCAACCGTATTCGTGTACGGCTTGCTGGTGTCTCCAATGAAGCAGAAGTCCGCTCCATGCTGAAAAAGCCTGCCGAGTTGACCTTCCGCAGTGCAACGGCAGCGGATGCCAAAAAGCCGGGCCAATACAGCAAAATTGAGCTTCGCGGTAATGATTTTGTGGAGAATGGTGCTGTTGTCGGCTTCGACCAGCTGAATCAGCCTGAAATTAGTATCAAAGTAAAAGACAAAGCCAAATTTGCAGAGATTACAAAGCGACTTCTTAATAAAGAATTAGCTATTTTCCTGGATCAGGAATTGCTGTCTGCACCTACTGTACGTGGAGAATTGACGGATGGTAGCGCATCAATCACAGGTAACTACACTCGTGATGAAGCGAACAAGCTGGCGGATACGATTAATCTGGGTGCTCTTCCGCTCAAACTGACGGAAAAATATTCTCAGAGTGTAGGTGCTACGCTGGGTCAACTGTCACTGGATCAAACGATCCGTGCCGGCTTGATTGGTTCGATCATTATTCTGGTATTCATGATTTTGATGTTCCGTGTACCGGGCCTGGTTGCCAGCTTCTGTCTCATCGTTCATACCTGGCTGGTGCTTGCCATCTTCTACTTAGGCGGGTTTGTACTCACGCTTCCGGGTATCGCAGCGTTTGTGCTGGGGATCGGGATGGCGGTCGATGCCAATATCATTACGTATGAGCGGATTAAAGAAGAAATCAAGACAGGTAAAACGATTCGTTCTTCTGTCATCGCAGGTAGTAAGGCCTCGTTCCGTACCGTTATGGATGCCAATATTACGACTATTATAGCGGCTGCTGTTATGTTCGGTCTGGGAACAGGCTCGGTTAGAGGTTTCGCTCTGGTGCTCATGGTTGATATTGTCACCAGTATTTTAACGAACATCTTCTTCTCCCGTTTCTTGCTCAATCTGCTGGTTAAAGCGGATGCTGTGAAGAAGCCCAAGTATTTTGGTGTGAAGGAGAGTGATATCAGTGCGCTATAATTGGGACTTTAAATATATCAAGATGAGCAAGTGGTTTTACACGTTCTCGATTATTATCACGCTGCTTGGTATTTTGAGCTTGTCGATTTTTGGTTTGAATTACGGTGTTGATTTCCGTTCCGGTTCCAATGTGGATGTCAATCTGACCAAAACAGTTACACAGGAACAGATTCAAACTTTGCTGGACAAGAAGGGTATCGGCAAAGAGGTGGATTATACGCCGGGTAAAGAGCGCTTTGGTATCCGCTTTTCGCAGGTGTTGACGGATCAGCAAGTAAATGATTTTAAAACATCTTTCAATAAAGAGCTTGATCCAAAGGCTTCCTTTGAGGTTAATACGGTGGATACGGAAATGGCGCAAGAGCTGGAGCGAAATGCAATATGGGCGATTTTGTTAGCCTGTGTGGCCATTGCTGCTTATATCTCGATCCGGTTTGAATGGCGGTTTGCCATCGCAGCCATTGTTTCGCTGTTGCATGATGCCTTTCTCGTTATCAGTATTTTCTCGATCTTCCGACTTGAGGTGGATTTGACCTTTATTACAGCAATTCTGACGATTGTCGGCTTCTCCATCAATGACACCGTCGTTATTTTTGACCGCATTCGGGAAAATTTACGATTTGCGAAGAAGAAGTCCAGGGACGACTTGGAGCAGGTGGTCGATCACAGTATTGCACAGACAATGACTCGTTCACTTGCAACGGTGTTTACTGTGTTTATTGCCTCCTTGTGCTTGTTCATTTTTGGCGGCGAGTCGATTCGGATGTTCTCGCTTGCGATGGTTATCGGTTTGTTGTTTGGTGCTTATTCTTCCATCTTCATTGCCAGCCCGCTGTGGGTGGCCTTGAAAGGAAAACAAAAGTCTCCGGCAGCTGGCGGTGGTGCGGCCAAGACTGCAAAGTCTTAAAATTACGCTTGACATCAGCAGTATGAATTAAAGAGAAAGCCGCGTCTGTATGGGCGCGGTTTTCTAAGGTTTGGAGAATTTGAAATGGAGCATTACCGGGGAATTGTCAGTTCAGGATTGAGGGGGATACGTTGTGAATAGCGAACGCAGCCGATCATTGGAAACTGCGGCGTGGAGCGGGATTATAGGTAATCTTGCACTGGCTGTTCTAAAGGGAACCGTCGGTTATGCGGCAAACAGCAAGGCGTTGATGGGGGATGCGCTGCACACGGCTGCGGATAGTGCTTCTCGTTTGCAGGAGCTTTTGTTCTCCAAAGGTGCAGCAGAGCATGGTATACTGGCACGGTTGCGGAACGGTGAAAAAGTCCGGACGGTCATATCGGTGGTACTGGCTATATTGGTGCTGATGAGTGGTCTTCAGCTGGGCATATTGGCTGTTCGCTCTTTAAGCAGCCCAGAGCCGCAGGCTCCAGGTCTGTATGCGCTCATTACCGCCTTCGCTGCTTTGGTGCTGAGAGAGGCGCTATTTCAGTTTCAATACCGCTACTCCATTAAACACGGTCATAAGGCCGAAGCAGATTTGTACGCTAATCATGAACGGTACTCGCTTTATGCGTCACTGATTGCACTGATCGGTATGATTGGGGCAATGACAGGCGAAGCGATGGAGTGGCCTGCATTATTATATCTTGACCCGACCGCTGCGCTGCTGGTAGCCTGTCTGGTGTTGCGTAAAGGATATCTGATGGTACTGAATACCGCCTATCCGGCTCCTGCACAACCTCTGCGTGAGGAAGACTCACAACGCTTCATGGAGACGATTCAGCGGGTGCATGGTATCGTAACAGTTGAGCATCTGCATGCGCAGGAAGCAGGTCTTTTTATAACTGTGGATGTAACCATTAGCGTGAATCCCCGGATTACGGTGCAAGAAGCGCAGGAAATTGCTGATCGGGCAAAAAATCTGCTACTGGCGCGGTTTCCGCAGGTGACCCATGTACAGATGCAGTTCGTTTCTTATCAAGCCGGGTATCCTTACAAGTCTAATCATGAACTACCGGATAATGATGTGTCGTCCCTGCTGCAATAATGGCAGGACGACTATGAAAGAAAGGTGAATAGGATTGCTTCATTCGCAGTACCGATGGAAGACCCCAGAGGTTAACATGGAAGCGGCTCAGCCGTTGACGGAAGAGTTGGGGATTTCACCATTGTTGTCCCGGCTTTTAGTGAATCGGGGTGTCACTACGGCCGGGGAAGCAAACCGCTTTTTGTACGGAAGTGCAGACGACATACACGACCCTTTTCTGCTCCTGGGCATGAAAGAGGCAGTGCCGAGAATCCGTCAGGCGCTGGAGCGTGGCGAACACATATTAATTTATGGTGATTATGATGCGGACGGGGTATCCAGTACGTCATTGATGATTCAGCTTATGCGCTTCCTGAAAGCTTCGTATGATATTTATATTCCGCACCGATCCAATGAGGGATATGGACTGCACAATCATGCCCTTGATTGGGCTAATCAGCAAGGGGTTACGCTGGTCATTACGGTGGATACGGGAATTAGTGCAGTAGAGCAAATCGCTTATGCGGCAACCCTGGGCATAGATGTTATTGTAACTGACCATCACGAGCCTCCCGCTGTGCTGCCTGAAGCGTATACACTGATCAATCCGAAGCTGCCCGGCTGCCCCTACCCATTTAAGGGCCTTGCTGGTGTTGGTGTGGCTCTAAAGCTGGCACAGGCGCTGCTGGGTGAAGTTCCCGAGGAATGGTTTGAAATTGCTGCTATTGGTACGGTAGCCGATCTAATGCCGTTACATGGTGAGAACCGGACGATGGTACGTAGAGGGATTCAGTCTATGAGAAGCTCTGCGTTTCCGGGTATCCGGGCATTGCTTGGTGTAGCGGGCGTGGATATGTCTACAGTGACCTCTGTCAACATCGCATTTGCCTTGGCTCCGCGGATTAATGCCAGCGGACGCCTGGATCATGCCGGGCGGGCGGTCTCCCTTTTGACGACAGAGCAGGAGGAAGAAGCAGATCAGCTCGCGCATGCGCTGGATTTGCTCAATCGGGAGCGTCAGCAAGTAGTTGAGCGTATTGTGGAGCAAGCCGAGCAGCAGTTGGCAGCCAAGCTGAATGGAGGCACGCTGCCGTCTGTAATCGTATTGGCTGGTGAAGGCTGGAACGTGGGTGTCGTGGGGATTGTGGCATCCAAGCTGCTGGATCGCTATTATCGTCCAACCATTATTCTTGGCATAGATGCAGAAACAGGTATGTGCAAAGGGTCGGCCCGTTCTATTCCAGCCTTGGACATTTACAGTGCTCTGACAGACAGTCATGATCTCATGGAGCACTTTGGCGGTCATCCTTCGGCTGCGGGTATGACGCTGTCTCGCGACAATCTGGCATCGTTTGAGGAACGGTTAAATCGCTATGCTGCTTCCATTCTGACGCCAGACAATCTCGTTCCTGTAGCCGAGGCAGATATGGTTTGTCGTCTGGACGAGGTATCTGTACAGGTGGTTGAAGAACTGGAGTTACTTCAACCCTTTGGTATGGGGAACCCTTCTCCACGTTTCGTGTTACAGGGTCTTCAATTGCGTGAGGCCCGTAAAATGGGGCGTGAGAAGAATCATGTGAAGTTGCTATTGGAACAGAACGGATTATCGCTGGATGCGATTGCCTTCCGACGTGGCGATCTGGCTGATTTTTTGCAGCAGCAAACCGAGCTTGATCTGCTGGGGGAGCTGTCTATTAATGAATGGAACGGTAAACGCTCCCTCCAGCTGATGATGCAGGATATCCGTGTACAGGCTCCGCAAATTTTTGATTATCGGGGAGTATCGGACCCTTTTGCCGAGCTGGAGCGGGGGCTTAAGATCTTTCATCCTCGTATAGAAGAACGAAAAAATGACGTTGCGGTTGTGATGCATCCGTCGTCCAGGCTTCGTCCGTCTCGTCCAGTGAACGCCGGATCCATATGGGTATATGATAAGGAGGGCGGCGTTACTCCCGGTGATGGCCGAAGGGATGCGCAACACTCTGTAAAGTCACTGTTCGTGTTGGAGCCACCGGCTACACCGGAGCAGTTGCAGGCATTGTGGTCTACGTTTGAAGATGTAGAGAATGTGTTTCTCCTTCATTCGGTCAGTGAACGAGGCGGTCGGCTCGTCAGCCCGGACAGGGAGCTGTTCAAGCGTATTTACGTTGTGCTTTCCCAAATGGGGACGAAGCTTGTGGATGAAAAAGCGATGCTGCCCACTCTTAGCCGCCAATGCTCTTGCTCAGTGCGGATGCTATCTAAAGTACTGGACATTTTCGAGGAGCTTGAGTTTATAACGCGTACAGAAGAGCGATTCTGTTTTGTGTCCAATCCGCCCAAGCGGGATTTAACAGCTTCTCCACGTTATCAGGAATTGCATGATATGGCTGAAATGGAACGTTATTTGCTGGATGCGGATACAACCCAGATGACAAGCTGGATTATGTCGCTTATGAAGGGCGCGTCTTGAGGCATAGCCTCAAAGCTGATGATGTAGGATGGATATACTAATTAGAAGTTACAGTAGGAGGAACTAAGTTGGACTACAAAGAATATATTCGGGTGATTCCCGATTTTCCACAACCAGGGATTAGTTTTAAGGACATTACGACCCTGATGAAAAATGGAGAACTGTACCGCAAGGCAATCAATGATATGAAGGAACTGGTATCGGATTTGAAAATTGATCTGATTGCAGGTCCCGAAGCACGTGGATTCGTTGTAGGTGCGCCTCTGGCTTATGCACTTGGTGTTGGTTTTATTCCCATCCGTAAAAGCGGCAAGCTGCCTGGTGAGACTATCGAGGAAGCATACGGTTTGGAATACGGCAAGGACATGCTGGCTATGCATAAAGATGCAATTGAGCCGGGACAAAAGGTTTTGATTGCGGATGATTTGCTTGCTACAGGCGGAACCATTGCTACATCAGTGAATTTGGTACGTCAGCTTGGTGGAAATGTGGTAGGGGCTGCTTTTCTTATAGAGCTGTCTGATCTAAATGGACGGGCGAAATTGCCTGACGTAGATGTGTTTACGCTGATTACGTACTAAGCGTCTAAAGCCGGGGAGTTTCCCGGGAAATATTTGAGCATGAATAACCTAAATAGCTCGATGGAACTTCTCTTTTCTTAAAGAGTTGCTCCATCGGGCTATTTTTATTTAGGTATGTTTTTGGTTGGAGATGTAACTCACATGAACTTTCAATTCATTTACGAAAATCGTTATGAAAAAATGGGTCATTTGTATGAACAAGAGCTGGCATTGAATAATATGACCTATGGTCTGGGTGTTTTTTTCGCCAAGGATGCGTATGAGCCTGATGCAACATATCGATCCAATTATGTGTAGAGAGATGGGAACGGTCCGAGCGGCAACTGAAAGTGTTGGAAGGTCTGGATAGCTCAGCCAAGTCGCTTACAGGCGTTTCTGATATGCTCAAGCAGGTGGTATCCCGTTTTCGTGTGTGATATTGTTTGAAAATACAGGCAGTATGATAAAAAAATCGCCGCTCTCCATATGCTGTGGTCAACACGTTTTGCCGTTTGGCAGATTGTGTTCATTCGCAGCACATGGAGTCGGCGATTTTTAATATAATGAGACAGGCATCAATCCGGTATTTTTTCTGTCAAGGGTTCCTGAGTTTTATCATTGGACCAGCCAAGAACTTCAATCAGCTTGAAGAACAGGCTAAGGATAATGCCAATAATCGTAGCCAGTGCCATACCTTTCAGGGTGACAGCACCCCAAGTGAGTGTAGCACCGCTGATTCCAACAACAAGTACGACCGTAGCAAGCAGCATGTTAGTCGGCTTGGCAAAATCAACTTTTTGCTCCACAAAGATTCTTAGACCGGAGGCCGCAATGACACCGAACAGCAGCAAGGATACTCCACCCATGACCGGAGCCGGTATATTGGAAACAATCGCCGAGAAGGTGCCTGAGAAGGACAGCAGGATGGCAATGACAGCCGCTCCGCCAATGACCCATACAGAGTACACTTTCGTTAAAGCCATGACTCCGATATT
Source organism: Paenibacillus maysiensis (assembly GCF_000520815.1). GTDB lineage: Bacteria > Bacillota > Bacilli > Paenibacillales > Paenibacillaceae > Paenibacillus > Paenibacillus maysiensis. The sequence goes on from NZ_ASRY01000007.1 coordinate 19,268, forward strand.
TTCACCATAGGTTGTATTGGGCGTCGAGCCGACAAAGCCGGAAAAGATAGTGGAGATACCGTTACCCAGCAGCGAACGATGCAGGCCGGGATCTTTGGACAGCTCGCGTCCGACAATGTTGCTGGTCACAAGCAAATGCCCGATATGCTCCACGATAACCACCAGAGCGACTGGAAGAATCGTCAGCATAGCTGAGGTGTTAAATACTGGAGTAGTAATTGCAGGGTGTCCGAAAAAAGGAGCGTCCGCAATTGCTTGCGTATTTACCATGCCCATAAAATAAGCGAGCACATAACCCACCACGATACCGATCAGAATATGAATGATTTTGGCAAAACCGCGAAACAGTACGGCTCCCAGAACAGTGACACCGAGTGTAACAAGGGAAAGGGTAATGGTTTTGGGATCCGAGGTCCAGGCTCTGGTTGGATCGGCATTGATAATGCCTGCCATGCCAGCTGCAACGGGAACCAGCTCCAGACCAATCAGGGCCACGATGGAGCCCATGACAGCCGGTGGGAATACAACGTCCAGCCACCGAGTTCCGGCATATTTGATCACCAGCGCAACGAGGCAGAAAATAATACCTGTAACAATGAAAGCGCCGAGGGCCATGGCATAGCCATTGCCACCAGGGTTATTTTTAAGCACGAGACTAACTGGAGCGATAAAAGCGAAGCTGGAGCCGAGATAGGCGGGAATTTTGCCACGGCAGATCCAGATGTACAGCAATGTGCCAATTCCGTTCATTAGCAAAATCATGCCGGGATCGACACCAAAGATATTCGGTACCAGCACGGTACTGCCAAACATGGCAAACAAATGCTGTACGCTGAGCAGGAACCCGGGTCCTGCCGGAAGCTTTTCATTAACTTGAATTTCGCGTTGCAACGCAGTTCACTCCTTAGTTCTTTCAATTATTCTTATATACATTAATTACTTTTCGTATTTTTTTCAATATAATTCGTTTCATTTCGTCAACAATCCTGATTTCATTGACCTATATGTGTCGGAATGACACGACAATGCCAAACCTGTAACAGTTGACGTGTGACGTGGTAACCGTCATAATTGTAGGAAATCACTTTTAAAAGGGAACCTTTGCGCGACATTGATCGGCGGGTTCCATTTTGCATAGAAAGGACACGGAATAGAGCAGAATGGGGATAGAGCAATTACTTAAAAAGGCTGGGGCCTATACCAGAGAAGCAGATCTTATCCGCATCAGGGAAGCCTACGATTTTGCTGAGCAGGCCCATTCCGGCCAGACTCGCAAGTCCGGTGAACCTTATATTCTGCATCCGCTTGCGGTTGCTGATATCGTCGTTAATATGCAGATGGATACCATCTCCATTATCGCCGCTCTTTTACATGACGTTGTGGAGGATACAACGGTGTCTTTGGCGCAGATTCGTGAGCATTTTGGCGATACATGTGCGATGCTTGTCGATGGTCTGACGAAGCTGGAGCGTATCCAGTTCCGTTCCAAGGAAGAACAACAGAACGAAAATTATCGAAAAATGTTTATTGCCATGGCACAGGACATTCGCGTCATTGTCATCAAGTTGGCGGATCGTCTGCATAACATGCGCACCTTGAAATACCAGTCCGAGGAAAGCCAGCGCCGGATCGCTTATGAAACGCTGGAAATTTTCTGTCCGATCGCGAACAGACTAGGTATTTCCGCGATTAAATGGGAAATGGAAGATATTGCTCTGCGCTATCTGAATCCTCAGCAATATTATCGCATCGCCAATTTGATGCACAAGAAGCGGGCAGAGCGGGAGCAGTTTATTGATAACGTTATAGAACGCATCGCTGAGAAGCTGGTAGAGATGGGCATTCAGGCCGATCTATCCGGGCGTCCCAAGCATATTTACAGTGTGTTTAAAAAAATGACGACGAAAAACAAGCAATTCAATGAAATATATGATTTGCTGGCGATTCGGATCATTGTGGATAACATTAAGGACTGCTATGCCACACTGGGCATTATCCATACATTGTGGAAGCCGATGCCGGGACGGTTTAAAGACTATATCGCCATGCCTAAGGCCAACATGTACCAGTCCCTTCATACGACAGTAGTAGGTCCGAACGGCGAACCAACCGAGGTACAGATTCGCACGGTGGATATGCACCGTACTGCTGAATTCGGGATCGCGGCTCACTGGGCCTACAAAGAAGGCAACGGGTCGAATAATACCAATTTTGAGGATAAAATCACCTTTTTTCGCGAAATTCTGGAGCTGCAAAATGAGGCGAAGGACGCGTCGGAATTTGTGGAATCGCTCAAAATGGACTTTTTCTCTGACCTTGTTTTTGTATTTACACCAAAAGGTGAGGTTATTGAGCTGCCAGCCGGATCGGTTCCGCTGGACTTTGCTTTCCGTATCCATACGGAAGTCGGGAACCGCACAATTGGCTCCAAGGTAAACGGAAGAATTGTGCCGCTGGACTACCGGCTTAAAACTGGCGATATCGTCGAAATTATGACGTCCAAGCATTCTTATGGACCTAGTCAGGACTGGCTCAAAATTGCTCAGTCCTCTCACGCACGCAGTAAAATCAAGCAATGGTTTAAGAAGGAAAAGCGTGAGGAAAATGTCGAAAAAGGCCGTGAGAATCTGGAACGCGAGCTGAGAAAACGCGATATAGAGCCTTCGGTATGGTTGAGCGACGACAAGCTTCAGGAAGTTGCGCAGAAGTTTTCTTTTAACGATATTGAGGATATGCTGTCTGCGATCGGTTTTGGTGGGATTACAGCAGCGCAGATCTGCACACGTCTGACAGAAAAGCTGCGCCGGGAGCAAGAAGAGGCGCGACTGATTGAGTTGACGTCTGAGGTCAAGGAATATAAACCGCAGGGCGAACGGAAAAAAACACCGACCAATGGTGTCAGCGTCAGAGGCGTCGACAATTTGCTCGTACGTTTTGCACGATGTTGTAATCCCGTGCCGGGAGACGACATCATCGGTTATGTAACACGTGGACGCGGGGTATCTGTTCACCGCACGGATTGTCCTAATATCCCTTCGGGTACGGGCGAAGATCAGGCGCGTGTGATTGAGGTTGAGTGGGAAGAAGCCGCAGAAGTAAATTACAGCGTCGATATTGAGATTACGGGTCATGATCGTAACGGCTTGTTGAACGAGGTACTACAGGCTATTTCCGAAAATAAAACCAGCTTCTCAGCCGTTACAGGCCGTACGGACAAAAATAAAATGGCGATGATCCACATTACGATACTCATTCGCAATACGGATCATTTACATTCTGTTGTAGAGCGGATTAAACGGGTGAAAGATGTGTACACCGTTCACCGGATTATGCAATAACCCTTGTGGACGTGAAAATAGGTTTACAGCCTTTGTAACGCAGTTTGGGTATAAAGACCCGTTATGTCGCTAAAAGAGACGTGACCCGCCCGTAGGTGGCTTTTACAGGGCAAGGATAAAGGAGACAGCGGACAGGCGATGAAGATTATTATTCAACGCTGTAAAGACGCTCAGGTAACGGTTAATCAGAAGGTGGTCGGCAAGATCGGAGCCGGATTAATGCTGCTGGTCGGTATTGGTCAGGGAGATACGGCGGCTGATTCCGTTTATTTGGCGGACAAAACAGCGGGATTACGTATTTTTGAGGATGCTGAAGGTAAAATGAACGAAAGTGTGCTGGATGTCGGCGGGGCCATATTGTCCGTCTCTCAGTTTACGCTGTATGGTGACTGCCGCAAGGGTAGAAGACCGAATTTCATGGGCGCTGCTAAGCCTGAGGAAGCAGAGAAGCTGTACGATTTTTTCAACAGTCAGCTGCGAGCAAAGGGCCTGGAGGTCGAGACGGGGATTTTCGGGGCTATGATGGATGTGTCATTGACGAACTGGGGACCGGTGACGCTGATTCTGGATAGCGAACGGTCGTAGGTGAAGCTAAGTAGCATAAAATGACCGTTCAGGGGTACGATAAGGTCATCTCCGCTGGTGTTTAGCCAGGCGGGTAGCCTTAAGGGTGACAGGAGAGACGAAGCCATGCGTCAAACCCCAAAAGTGGACGGTTATCGAACCGCTGCACTTCTTTTTCCCGGTAGTATTCAGGAGTCAACCAGCCTCACTCGTGAGAGTGACACGTTATTACAGCATGTCGCAGTAGCTATGGACAAGCCGGGTCGTGGTGCTTTGCCGCGCAGGTAGGGAAGGAGCCGAAAGGCTTCTTTTTCTTTTTCGCGTGTGTTGCGTAATAAAAAAGATGTATCATGAATAATAAAGTTTTATCGTGAATAAAAAAAGATGTATCATGAGGCTACGAACATCCGTTCTACGGGTGTCGTAGTCTCTTTTTCTGTTTCGGAGGTGTCGTATGTCAAAGCGGGCAACAGGCTGGACTGAAGACAAGATCGCAAAATATCTCAAAGAAGGCAAAGGGCAAGGTGAAGGCAAGCACTACAAGCCTTGGCTCAGCATTCAAGACGTACCCTCTTCTGGTCGCTCACATCGATCAAGGGGAGCAAGACTGATCGAATTCACCATCTTCTATCGGATCTGGAACGTGACTACTTTTACCTCTTAGAGTGGGCGGACGAAGTGATCGATGTACGTGAGCAGTTTCCTTTGAACCGAGAGTTGACGTTGCAAATCGCTGACCAGAAACAGATTCGGCATCCGCTGGATAGTTCCACACAGACTCCTATTGTCATGACGACCGACTTCATGATTACGATCCGTCGAGACGCTCAGGTTCTGCATTTTGCGAGAACCGTGAAACCATCGGACCATCTAAATACTCCACGTACAATTGAAAAATTCGAAATAGAGCGAGAGTATTGGGTGCAACGGAACGTAGATTGGGGAATTGTAACCGATCAGGATCTTCCTTCAAACGTATGTCGCAATATTGCGTTCTTTCATACCTTTGTCCACACAGACGAAAACACGAAACTGGTTGCTTATGAGCTGCTCGAATACCTAACAACTACCAATTATAGAACCCTTACGGAAGCTCTTAGTGACTTCGAACTATACAGTGGTTTGGAGAGAGGGGAAGCCTTTACTGCGTTTAAGCATCTCGCGGCCTCGAAAAAGGTTCAGTTTGATATGTCAGCCAAGTTCTCCAAGAGTATCAAGATCGCAGATCTCACCATGAATACACCAGCAAAATCACAACTGAGGAGAGTCACATGATCATATCCGTCAACGAATTGTTACAAGACCTCCACACCGAACAAGTCTATCGAGTGCTATGGGTTGATTCCGAGCACGAGTATTGTTTTGTAATCAACATAGAGGACGAAAAGGATGTGCCTACTGAGAGAAAGGTGCAGTACCTTATTGATGAGATCGTCACGGGAGGGATGGCGAAGTCCAAGGACGATCCATATTTGGCGATTAGTATTCGAGAGATTCCGGACTCACATAAAGAGCGTCGAGACAGTGCTTGGAGGATCATCGGACCATTGGTGGAGCAAGAGCCAGACATTTATGGCAAAGACAAGCGAGGCCCTCTTGTTCAAAAAGCAATGGAACTCCATAAAGTCACCCATAGAACGATTTACAAGTACCTGAAAAGTATTGGCAAAGGGGAAAAAAACCCAATGCTTTATTGCCCGATTATCATAAGTCTGGTGGCAAGGGGAAGGGAAAAAGTGTTGGTTCTGCAAAACGTGGCCGCCCCCCGATCTATGGGACGGAAGGAATTAATATCGATGAAGCCACAAAAAAACTCTTCCGTACCGCCATCGAAAAGTATTTCCTTACCACGAAGAAAAACAATCTCCGAGAAGCCTACAAGATGATGATCAAGGAGTTCTACTCAGAAGGCGTCTACTTTGAAAACAAACGGGAACGAATTGTCATTGCAGATCAGAGCAAGTTGCCTACAATGACGCAGTTTCGGTATTGGTACCAGAAGGAACATGGTGTTGAGACAACCATGGTCGCACGTATTGGATGCCGAAAGTTTGAGAAGGATCACCGAGCTGTGCTGGGGTCTTCAACCTTTGAAGCGGTCGGACCCGGTTCACGGTTCCAAATCGATGCGACCGTTGCGGATGTGTATTTGATTTCCCGATACAATCCTGATTGGATCATTGGGCGACCTGTCCTCTATCTGGTGATCGATGTTTACAGCAGAATGATCGTTGGCATGTATGTTGGTTTAGAAGGTCCATCCTGGATGGGAGCCATGATGGCACTGTCAAACGCAGCATCTGACAAAACCGTTTATTGCGCTCATCATGGGATAGAGATCCCTAAAACTGTGTGGCCGTGCGAACACCTTCCTGAAGTCCTGCTAGCTGACCGTGGAGAATTAGAAGGCTACAATGTCGAACGATTGATCAACGCATTTAACCTGCATGTAGAGAATGGTGCTTCTTATCGCGCCGATTGGAAAGGGGTCGTGGAGAAACAGTTCGATATTGTGCAAAAGAAAGTAAAGCCATTTTTGCCGGGCTATGTAGACAAGGATTTTCAGGAACGTGGGGCCCGCGATTATCGTTTGGACGCAAAACTGACATTGGAGCAGTTCACGCAGATCATGATCAAGCAGATTCTCAAGTACAACACGTCCCACTACTTGGAGTCCTACACCTGAGATGAAGATATGATACGAGATGGCATAGAGCCAATTCCACTACAACTTTGGAATTGAGGGATCGAGAACCGTTCAGGAAAATTACGAATCTTCCCGGAGGAGTTGATTCGACTCCACTCCACCTCTTACCACAAGAGTCCGCGACAGTTACTCATAAAGGTATCAAATTCATGCAGATGCTGTATGGATCAGATCGGGCTCTTAAAGAAGGGTGGTTCCCTGAGGCTAGACACCGGGGAAGTTGGAAAGTGTCAATATCCTACGATCCTCGCAACGTGTCTATCGTGTATTTGTGGGATGAGAGCACTGGAGCATTTGAGCCGTGCCACCTGCTTGATCACCAAGAGCGATATATGAATAAAACGCTTAACGAAGTGCAGAACCTCATTGCACATGAGAGAAAGATGCGACATGCTGCCACATATCCCGAGTTGCAGGTAGAGGTAAACTTCTATTCTGAAGTGGAAGATATCGTGAAGACGGCTGCTATGCCGAGATGTATCGCGTGCAAAACAATCTCTATGAAGAGAACCAAACGCTCTAACTCATGGGGGGAGGTGATTTCAAATGGCAAACATGTTCGAGCTCGATGGTCAATTGCGACACGATTTACACGCAAATGTAGTGACAACAATTCGCACGAGCTCATGGGGAGGTAATGACAAATGGCAAATCTGTTCGATCTCGACGTTCAAGTGAAAGACATCAGCATCAACACCGGCACTTACCAAGGCGTTGGCCCTACTGCCGATAGCAACTGTGAGCGGGAAGCCGATACGCAAACGTGCTTCTTCAGCACGATGATCTGCTGGTAATTCTCGTCTGAGCAGCGCTTAAAACAAACATCCCAGTTCCTTACCTGAACTGGTATTTTTTTATGTGTCCTTTTGTAGCAGCGGGATGCAAGGGGAGAGGATCTCCACGCCTACGTCGATGATCTTCTCGGCACCCATGAAGTTGAGGTGGATCTTCGCCCGCTTTTTGTGACGGTCTATTTTGGTGATGATGCCTTCCATGCCCTGCAGCGGGCCGGAGGTTACGGAGACACGTGAATTTTCTATGTAGATGCCCGAATAGCCAACGATCTCTCCGTCTCCGATCAGCTGCAAGATCAGCGACATCTCGCGTTCGTCAATATTGGAGTAATAGGTTCCTTCATCTTTGGAGTAGAGCGTGCCTTGGCTGAGCAGCTTGTAGCACTTGGGGACTTTTTTCAAGGTGTGATAAACTTCATCGGTCATGCGGGTCTTGATCAACACGTAGCCGGGGAACATTTTCTTCAGCACGTGCTTGACAGCGCCTGCCTTCTTCTCGGGGACTCTGCGTTTCGGTACGACAGAGTGGAGGGAAGTTTCATCAAAGTACAGGTTCAGGAACTTTTGCACGACCTCTTCTTGACCAGTTTCAACGAATAGTGCGTACCAATTCAAAATAACCATCCCCTAACTTGTGTATGTTGTTAAACAAATATCCAAGCGAAAAAAAGTATATTTTACAACATTATACCATATCTTAATTGCCCATATCATACCAAGACGTGGGGATAGAATAAATAGGTCTCTGGTAAGTAATCCTTGACGAACAAAGTTGAATGAGGGTAGTATTAAGCTGTATTAGTGTAATGGGTTATATTGTTCAATTCGTAAGTTCATTGATCGAATATTTGATTGAGTCTTAGAAAATCCCTAAGCTAATTTAATCGATGTTTCGGCGCGTTGAAGGAACTTAGGGTATCATATTGAATCGCATTGAGAGGAAGGGGCATGGGTGAAGTGTGTCCTCCGGAGAGCTTCGTGCAGGGACTTGACGTGCGAGGGGGAGAGGAGCCGTACAGCGCTTGGTTGAGCGTTTGCTGTGCGCAATCGGCGGCGGAGTATCAGGCCACGATCCCGTTTCTGCATCCGAACGAGCTGGCGTTTTATGAAGGGCTGCAGTTTGAGCGGCGGATCACCAGCTATCTGGCCGGACGCTATGCGGCCAAGCGAGCGGTGGCGGCCTCTGTGCAGGAAGAACGTCTGGATCAGATCTGGATTGATCGGGGGATTCTTCACCAGCCGCTGATCGTACACCCTGCCGCTCTCAATCTGCAGGTGAGCATCTCTCATTGCGACGAGCTGGGGGCGGCGCTCGTGTTTCCGGAAGCGCTGCCGATGGGGTTGGATGTCGAGCAGATCCGTCCGGCCCGGCAAGTCGTGCTGGCGGCTCAGATGACGGAGCGGGAACGCGAGCGGATCGGTGTGCAGCCGGGGTCTGAGGCGCTCTTGATGACGCTGTACTGGTCGGCCAAGGAAGCCTTGTCCAAAGTCTTGAAAACTGGCCTTGCGGTGCCGTTCGAGTTTTTGGAGATCACAGGGCTCGAACAGCAGGGAACGGCTTGGGTGGCGGCTTACTCTCATTTTCCGCAGTTCCGAGTTGCGGGCTGGGTCGTGGGGGAGCGCGTCTTTGCGATCGCCTATCCCAAGGACTGCCGTTTGAACTTGGAGGCCGTGCAGGATCTGTTGTGCAAGGTGGAAGAAGTTATATAAAATAGCCAAAGCAAGCACAAAAAAGTAGAGGAGATCGTTCCTCTATTTTTTTTGTGCTTGCTTTTTAGGATTTGAAGAGAGGGGGGGGAGGATGAAGCGGAGCTATGAGTTGCACCCGTTGAAGGTTGAGTTTTTGTTCATGAAAAATTATGCGTACATACTCGTGGACAAAGCCACCCGGCAGGCGGCTGTGGTGGACCCGGCTTGGGACTTGGAGTTGATCGACGGGATGCTTCGCTCATTGGAGGCGGAGTTGGCTTGCATCCTGCTGACACATTCGCATCACGATCATGTCAACAAGGTGGAGCCGCTGTTGGAGCTCTACCCGGCGGCGCGGGCGTACATGTCGGTCAAGGAGATCGATGCCTACGGGTTCGCATGTCGGAATCTGCATCCGTTTGAGGAGGGGGAGACGATCTGGCTGGGAGAGACGCCGATCACCTGCATGCTGACGCCAGGGCACACGGCCGGCGGGGCTTGTTTTCGGCTCGCAGACGATCTGATCACGGGGGATACGGTGTTTATTGAAGGCTGCGGCGTCTGCGATGGGGCCGGAGGTTCCCCGGAGCAGATGCATGACAGTTTTCAGAGGATTCGCAAGTCCACTCCCCCTCATGTGCGGGTGTATCCGGGTCATTCTTATGGCAAGGAGCCGGGCATGGTGTTTCGGGATGTGCTGCAGCACAACATCTATTTTCAGATTGAGCAAAAAGAGCATTTTGTCCGGTTTCGGATGCGCAAGAATCAGGGGCAATTGTTCAATTTTAAATAAATCAAGGCAGACGAGTCGCGTTCAGGAGGGGTATGGATGGGCAAGCCGGTCGTGTTTCTTTTCTCCGGGCAGGGTTCTCAGTTTTACCAGATGGGTCGAGGGCTCTATGAGGAGGTATCTGAGTTTCGCAAGTGGATGAACAAGCTGGACGAGATGGTGACGCCGCTCGTCGGGGAGTCGGTGCTGGCGCGTCTGTATGCGGAGGACAAGCGCCGAGACGAGCCGTTTGAACGGACGCTGCTGACCCACCCCGCGATCTTCATGGTGGAATATGCGCTGGCGCAGGCGCTGATGGCCCGCGGGGTCAAGCCAGATGCGGTCCTTGGCAGCAGCATGGGCGAGTTCGCGGCGGCGGCTGTGGCAGGTGTGCTCGATGTGGAGGTCGCGTTGGAGCTGGTGGTGGAGCAGGCCAAGGCGTTTGAGGCTACCTGTCTCCCCGGCGGGATGATCGGGATTCTGCAGGAGCCGAGCCTCTATGACAGGATGCCGCTCTTGCGTCAGAACACGGAGATGGTGTCGATCAATTCGGACGCGCATTTTGTGGTGGCCGGCCCGGCGGCGATGCTGCCGAGCATCGGGGAGGCGCTGCGGGAGAAAGGCATCGCCTATCAGATTCTGCCGGTCTCCTTTGCGTACCATTCCTCATGGATTGATCCGGCTGCCGCTTCCTATGTGGCGCGGCTGCGCGGGCTCTCGTATCGCCAGCCTCGGGTGCGATTTTATTCCGGGGTGACCGGGCGGCGGGAGACAGCGCTGAGGAGCGAGTATTTCTGGGAGGTGGCGCGACAGCCGATTCGCTTTGCCGAAGCGGTGCAGGCGCTGGAGCAGGGAGACGATTGCCTGTACGTGGACTTGGGTCCTTCGGGAACGCTGGCCAATCTGGCCAAGCGGAATTTTAAACAGGATTCGCTCTCGCAAAGCTATGCGGTCCTCACGCCGTATCAGCAGGATCTCAAGAACTTCAACAAGGTTTGCGAGCAACTGGAGCAACTCATTTCATCGCCCATCAGAAAGGGAGGACAACCTATGAAAGCATACGTGTTTCCTGGACAAGGTTCTCAGCACAAAGGCATGGGAGGTACGCTGTTTGACGAGTTTGCAGATCTGATGGCACAAGCGGATGAGATCTTGGGCTATTCGATCAAAAGGCTGTGCTTGGAGGACCCGGACAATCAGCTGGGCCAGACGCAGTACACGCAGCCGGCTCTGTATGTGGTCAGCGCACTGAGTTTTCTCAAGAAGGTGCAGGAGACGGGATGCAAGCCGGATTATGTGGTCGGGCACAGCTTGGGTGAGTACAATGCGCTGTTTGCGGCAGGGGCGTTTGATTTTGCTACCGGTCTGCGGATGGTCAAGAAGCGGGGCGAACTGATGAGCCTTGCGAGCGGTGGGGGCATGGCGGCGGTGATCGGGTTTACGGTGGAGCAGATCGACCGGGTGCTGATGGAGAACGGGCTGGACGGGATCGACATCGCCAACCACAATTCGCCAGACCAGATCGTCATCGCGGGCTTGAAGACGGACATCCTGCGCGCGCAGCCGTTTTTTGAGGAAGCGGGCGTGCGCATGTACATTCCGCTCAATGTGAGCGGGGCTTTCCATTCCCGGTATATGGCGGAGAGCAAGCGGAGTTTTGAAGCGTATCTGGAATCGTTTGAATTTTCAAAACTGGAGATTCCGGTCATCTCGAACATTTATGCGCGTCCGTACAAGCAACGGCAGGTGAAGGACAATTTGGTGCAGCAGATCGTGTCTCCGGTCAAGTGGACGGACAGCGTGCGCTATCTGATGGGCCTTGGCGAGATCGAGATCGAAGAGGTCGGGCCGGGCAATGTCCTGACCAAGCTCGTCACCACGATCCGCCGCAAAGCGGAACCGCTCGTGATCGAGCCGGAAGCGGATGACGTGGAGGAGACGGAAGAGGCGGTGCTGGTGGCTGTGGCGGCGTCTGTGACTGTGCCTGAGGTGACGAAAGCGTCGGTCGCGGAGGTGGAGGTGGCAGTCGCTGTTGAGGCGCCTGCTGCGGCTCCGGTGGAGGTCGTGCCGGTGAGGGAAGCTGTGAGCGAGCCGGTCGTGCGTGTGTCGAGAAGGGCGAGCACGGCAGAATCGCTGGGCGATGAGGAGTTCAAGAAGGATTATAACTTGAAGTACGCCTATGTCACGGGCTCGATGTATCGCGGCGTGGCTTCTGAGCGCCTGGTCATTCAGGTCGGCAAGGCGGGCATGCTGGGTTTTTACGGGACCGGCGGCATGAAGCTGGAGCAGATCGAACAGGCGATCCGCACGATTCAGCAGGCGTCGACGCGCGGTGAGGCGTATGGCATGAACCTGCTGCATAACCAAGGCAACCCATCGATGGAGGAGATGACGGTCGATCTCTTCCTGCGCACCGGCGTGCGGAACGTGGAGGCAAGCGCCTACATGGCGGTGAACTCCGCATTGGTCCGCTACCGGGCGAAAGGGTTGAAACGCTCGGCAGAAGGCGGCGTGATCGTCGAAAACCGCATCCTCGCCAAAGTCTCGCGCCCGGAAGTTGCCGAGGCGTTTCTGAGCCCGGCACCGGAGCGCATCGTCGACAAGTTGTTGCTGGAACAGCGGATCACGCGCGAGGAAGCAGATCTGCTCCGCGAAGTTCCGATGGCGGATGACATCACCGTCGAGGCCGATTCCGGCGGACATACCGATCAGGGGGTCTCTTCCGTGCTGCTTCCGTCGATCGTTCGCCTGCGCGATGAGATGATGGCCAAATACGGATACAAGAAGAAGATTCGCATCGGAGCGGCCGGCGGCATCGGAACCCCGGAAGCGGCGGTGGCGGCGTTCGTGCTCGGGGCGGATTATCTCGTGACCGGCTCGATCAACCAATGCACGGTGGAAGCGCAGACGTCCGAGTCGGTGAAGGATCTGCTGCAGGAGATGAACGTGCAAGACACGGCCTATGCGCCGGCGGGCGACATGTTTGAGATCGGCGCTCGCGTGCAGGTTTTGAAAAAAGGCGTCTTTTTCCCGGCCCGTGCGAACAAGCTGTACGATCTCTACCGCCAGTTCAACTCGCTGGAGGAGATCGATGAGAAGACCCGCCGCATTTTGCAAGAGCGTTACTTCAAGCGCAGTTTCGACGAGGTCTACCGCGAAGTGCAAGCCTATGTGGCCCCGCAGGAGATCGAGAAGGCGGAGCGCAATCCCAAGCACAAGATGGCGCTGATCTTCAAATGGTATTTTAGCTATTCGTCGCGCATGGCGCTCAGCGGGGACGCCGAGCACATGGTGGATTATCAGGTACATTGCGGCCCAGCCTTGGGGGCGTTCAACCGCTGGGTGAAAGGCACGCCGCTGGAAAGCTGGAGAGCGCGCCATGTCGATGTGATCGGCGAAAAACTGATGCGCGAAACGGCAGACCTGCTGAACCGGCGCATCTCTGAACTGGTCGGATTGTAAGCAAAAAAGGAGCGGATCTGGATGACTCAAACGCCAAAGCGAGAAGTTGCCATCGTCGGAATCGCCGGTCGTTTTCCGGGGGCGAAGAACACGCAGGAATTCTGGAACAACCTCAATGCAGGCCTCAACAGCATCTCTGTCATTCCGCAAGACCGCTGGAAGTGGGAGGATGTGTACGGCGACCCGCAAAAGGAAGAGAACAAGACGAACAGCAAGTGGGGCGGATTCATCGAGGAGGTCGATCGATTCGACCCGCTGTTTTTTGGCATCTCGCCCAAAGAGGCGAATTTTATCGACCCGCAGCACCGCCTGTTCCTAGAAACGGTCTGGCAGGTGATTGAAAACGCTGGCTACAGCCCGAAGAGTCTGTCGGGCCGGAAGATCGGCGTCTATGCGGGCGTTTCGAAAAACGACTATGCCGAGCTGATGGGGGAGAACATCAGCGCCTTTGTTTCCACAGGAACGGTACACTCGATCCTCGCGAACCGCGTGTCGTATTTTTTCAACTTCAGAGGGCCGAGCGAAGCCGTGGACACCGCGTGCTCCAGTTCTCTGGTCGCCCTGCACAACGCGGTGCGCGATATTCGGGAAGGGGAATGCGAGGCGGCGATCGTCGGGGGCGTCAATGCGCTGCTCAGCCCGCGGATGTACATCTCCCATGCCAAGTCCGGCATGCTGTCGGTGGACGGGCAATGCAAAACGTTTGATGCGTCGGCGAACGGCTATGTGCGCGGTGAAGGCGTGGCGGCCCTGTTCCTCAAGCCGCTGGACAAGGCGGTGGAAGACCGTGACAACATCTTGGGCGTGATCAAGGCGACAGCGATTAATCATGGTGGGCGCTCGAATTTCCTGACGGCCCCCAACGTGACCGCTCAGTCTGAGGTGGTCTACACGGCGCTGCAGCGCTCCGAAGCGGACCCGCGCAACATCTCCTACATCGAAGCGCACGGCACAGGCACGCCGCTGGGCGACCCGATCGAGATCAATGCGCTGAAGAAAGCATACGGGCAGTACTATGAGGAGCGGGGCCTGCAGCCGCGCGAGAACTCTTGCTTGCTCGGCTCGGTCAAGACGAACATCGGCCATCTGGAGAGCGCGGCCGGGATGGCTTCGATCATCAAGGTGCTGCTGGCGATGAAGCATGGCGTGCTGCCGGAGCTGCTCAATTTTACAGAGATCAATCCGTACATCTCGTTTGAGGGGTCGCCGTTTGGCCTCGTCACGGCTCCGACCGCGTGGAAGAAGCGGCGCATCGAAGGCAAGCTGCTGCCGAGACAGGCGGGGGGCAGC
>NZ_ASRY01000008.1 GCF_000520815.1 Paenibacillus maysiensis
TATCGCCTGATAACTTTTGCCATCCAAATACTCCTCATATATGCGTTGCACAATCTCGGCTTCCTTCTCATTAATGACCAATTCACCATGTTCATCCTTATCATAGCCAAGGAAGCGAGTCGTGTTGCAGAAGACTTTGCCGTTTTGGAAGCCACGCAATATTCCCCATCGGCTGTTTTCAGAAATATTCCGACTCTCGTCTTGGGCAAGGGAACTCAGGATGGTCAGCAATACCTCACCTGTGGTATCTAGCGTATTAATGTTCTCCCGTTCAAAGAATACGGCGACTCCGAGACTTTTCAGTTCCCGTACATATTTCAATAAATCCAGTGTATTCCTAGCAAATCTCGAAATCGACTTGACCAGTATCAGATCCAGTTTACCATTTCGTGCATCCTGTATCATCCGATTAAAATGTATTCTATTTTTAGTGGTGGTACCGGTGATGCCTTCATCTGCGTAAATATCAGCCATTTCCCATTCCAAGTTGTTTTGAATGTACTTTGTATAATGATTGACCTGATTGGTGTAGCTTTCCTTTTGCTCCTCGGAATCTGTACTGACTCGGCAATAGGCAGCGACTTTCTTCTTTAGAATCGGTTGAATTCCCTCTACGATGTCCATCGTTTTAATGGGAACGACGACGACTTTTTTTGCGGTTGCGGCTTGTGCCATAGGTGTTTCTCCCTTCCATATCTTCTTTATACGGTCACATGGTATAATGCTTGCGGCACATCATCAAGTCCATTTCTGCCCATGTGATAGCTACTTGAAAGATTTTTTATTAAGCTCATCAATCGCGATGAACTCTTCTTCTGTAATGACATGTTGTGATCTCAATTGCTTTAATAGGCTTAGACTCAGTAGGTAGTCGATAGATTTTCGTTGCATATGTATGTGCTCCTTTGAAATAAAAAATGGCTCACCTCTAAGGCAAGCCGATAGATAATAAAGATTAAAATAAATTCTTAAGGCTAATGGTCTTTTCTATGGCAATGTTAGGATCGCTTACTAATGTGGCTGTTAATATTAATGCTTTGTTAATCGCACCACTACTGCTTCCGGCTTTCACAGTCACGCTATTTCCTGTACTCGCTGTTATGCTCCCCATGATCGGAATTGAATCATCTTGATTCCTTAGGCTCCACTCTACAGACTGGTCGAACACTTCTGTCCCATGATCATAAATATGACTAACGTATGAGGCGCTTTGGCCTGTTTTGAGCATAGAATTGCCGGTAATGGCTATCGAATAGATATGTGTTCCCGTTTCAACGACTCTCAATTCAAGGGTACTCCGTACTGTGGGGTGATACGTTAGTTTTGCGGTGATGCTTGCTTGTCCTAAAGCGATGCCCATAATCTGTCCTTGCTGATCTACACTAACCACATTCGGATCGCTTGAAATGAAAGTTATGGCTGGATTAACCATCTCATTCCCGTTATCCGTAGCGGTCACATTCAACGGTATTATTTCGTTGAGCCGTACATAGGTTATCGTTCCGTGATTGATATGTAATGCGTAGGTATGAGCAATCTCGTACTTCCATCGGTCAGAAATGTTATGTTCCACGTCATCATAAGCTGTATTTATGCTATCCATTAGACAACTCAATTGGATGATGCCATTCATCGTGCGGTCAATTCCAACTATTTTAAATGACTGATGGGTGATGTAGAATCGTTGGTTCAATGCGATG
>NZ_ASRY01000009.1 GCF_000520815.1 Paenibacillus maysiensis
GAAGCCGGGGGCGTTGATTGCGCTGGCAGAGCAGGCGGAGCACACGCGCACGGCGCTGCCTGCGGGGTACCGCTGGATCAGCGAGGCCGATATGGACACCTTGGCGTTTCCCAAGGTGTTCCTCGATCTGATCACTGAATATTTTGTAAAGCAAAAAGGGACCTTGATGTAGGTCCCCAAGCTGTCGGGAGAAGTCCCGGCAGTTTTTTTGTGTTCTTTTTTCATTAAGCCCGACATCTCATTTAAATAACGATACGTATAGGAAATACCTATCCATCGTTGTAGCTGAGGTTTTAGGTTAATTCTTTATCTACATCGCCTGTTCAAAAATGTCGATCACTTCTTGTTGCGTAGGCTGAATCGGATTGGTTACACCGCAGGCATCCTTGAGTGCGTTGGCGGCGAGAACAGCAAAATCTTCACGCTTGACGCCGAGTTCTTCCAGCCCGGAAGGGATGTTGACCCGTTTAGCCAGCTTTTCAATGGCATGCAGGGCGAGGTTGGCACCTTGCTCCGGTGTAACACCGTCCGTTTTTTCGCCAAGTGTTCGGGCGATGTCGGTGAGTCGTTCGGCGGAAGCCTTGGCATTATAGCGCTCTACATGCGGCAGTAAAATGGCGTTACAGACCCCGTGCGGCAGATTATAGAAGCCACCCAGTTGATGCGCCATGGCGTGAACAAAGCCTAATCCGGCGTTATTGAACGCCATCCCTGCAAGGAATTCGGCGTAGGCCATTTGGCTACGGGCTTCCACATCATTTCCGTCATCGACGGCTTTGACTAGATGATCCCGAATCAGCTCAATTGCTTTAAGCGCACAAGCATCTGTGATCGGTGTGGCATTCGTGGAAACATAAGCTTCAATAGAGTGAGTGAGCGCATCCATCCCCGTTGCGGCAGTTAATGATTTGGGCATAGCCATCATCAGATCAGGATCATTGACGGCAATGAGTGGTGTCGTGTGCTTGTCGACAATCGCCATTTTGATATGACGCTCTTCATCCGTAATAATACAAAACATAGTCATTTCACTAGCCGTTCCTGCCGTGGTGTTAATGGCAATCAGTGGGAAGGAAGGCTTCCCGGATTTATCCACGCCTTCGTAGTCGCTGATCTGTCCGCCGTTGGAGGCCAAAAGCGCGATTCCCTTGGCACAATCATGCGGTGACCCGCCTCCGAGCGAAATAACAAAGTCGCACCCGGATTGGTTCAGCAGCTCCATGCCCTCGTTGACATTGGAAACCGTGGGATTCGGCTGCGTGCCGCTGTATACGACGGATTTTACGTTTAGACTATCCAACATGTTTGTTACTTTTTTCACAATACCAATATCAATTAAAGGCTTATCGGTTACGATCAATGCATTTTTAAAGCCCAATTTTCCGATTTCTGTACCTGCATCCGCCAGTGCGCCTGAGCCCATAAGACTCATGCCCGGCATCATGAATTTGGAAGTTCCCGTCATAAGTATGCATCCACCTTTGTTATTATTTTGAGGTAAATCAAGGTATAATGATAGAATCAAAGGATCTTGCAACCATCCTTATATCCTTATCATACTGTCCTATATTAGCGGGAACTAACGCATTTTATTATAAAATATCGTGATTTTTAAAAGGGAGCATTTGCATAAATCCAGGGAGCGGCCTTCAATCAGCAATATAAAGATCGGAATGATCTTGTCCGTCTATAAATTGTATCCATGAGAGACTGGAATCGAATTATGCAAAATGCTGAAGGGTGAAACGGATGGAACATTCCAATACTTTAGGCGACTTTAATCGTTATAGCGAACTGCAATATGGATATGAAACCGATCTGATCAGAATTTTGTATTATGATCTTCCAGAGAATTATTACGAGAAATATGCTTCATATGAATGCCTGAAGCTGTGTACGATTTTGGAGGGGAGAAAAGAAGTCAAAGTTAATGAAACGGAGCATTTTGAATACGATTCTCAGGAGATTATTCTGCTTCCTCCCCAGTCCAGCGTTGAAATGAAAATCAAAGAACACACCAAGGCACTGGTCTTTGAATTAAGCGATCAGTTGATGGAACGGTTAAGGAACGTGGTAGAGGAGGAATTTCAGGTCCCGGAGAGTTGCCCGACCCATTCGGTGGTCCGCTGCGAGCTGAACGAAAAGGCGGACTCACTTACCGCATCGATGGAGCGGATTAAGCAATATATGACACATCCCGCTGAAAGAAAAAATTTCCTGATTGATCTGAGCGCTCAGGAAATGGCCTATCATCTGCTACAGATGCAGGTGCTTGAGCAGAATCTGCTTACGAACCATCGGCATCCTGTGTTTCGCGCGATTCGTGACATTCAGGAACAACTGCCCGGTATCAGGCATGTGAAGGATTTGGCGGATAACTATAATATGTCACATGCGAATTTCACGAATCAGTTTAAAAAAATAACAGGATTAACCCCGCTTGACTATATAACGAATCAAAAAATGCAGCTTGCCAAGCAATGGCTCCAGCACCGAAACGTGACGGAGGTCGCTTTTGATTTGAATTATGAGAGTGTTTCCTATTTTATTGGACTTTTTAAAAAGAAGTATGGCGTTACGCCCAAGCAGTATCAGATGAG
This sequence comes from Paenibacillus maysiensis, assembly GCF_000520815.1. Taxonomy (GTDB): domain Bacteria; phylum Bacillota; class Bacilli; order Paenibacillales; family Paenibacillaceae; genus Paenibacillus; species Paenibacillus maysiensis. The sequence goes on from NZ_ASRY01000009.1 coordinate 2,601, forward strand.
TGTGCAGCGGCAAGCAGTTCTTATCTAATGTGAAACATATCCAGAAAGTAAAAGAGTCCGTCCTCAGCAGTTAAAAACTACTGAGGACGGCTCCGTGTTCACATGGATATACATTTACGCCGTTAAAGCTAATCAACACCACGATCACTCTCAATCAGCCCTTTGCCGATTACATTGGCCGAAACTGGAGGCTTGCCGAGCTCCCGGGACCATATGGACAACTGCCCAATATGGTGGATTTGGTGAGCAATGACATGGCGCATCACCTCGCCCCAGGCATCAATCACAATCCTGCCGTCCGGGAGGTGATCTTCAAACCTTTTTCGTTCCAGACCTTCATGCCAGGAGAGCACGAACGGCTCGACATCGATTCGAAACTTCGCATCCAGCTCGCGAACCTTGTCCAGCGTATCATACCGCGAGAAGTCCTCCTGAAAGTCGGGTTTGCCCTGAATCGTTTGAACCCAGCTCCACTCTACATCGACGACATGAAACAACGTCTTCAGAATGCCGCCAACCCCGCCGACGCGTTCTTTCAGTAGTTCCTCCTGCGGCACCTCTTCACACCAGCGGTACCATTGTTCCCGAATCATCCAGTTGTATCGAAAAAAAGTCTGCATCCATGAACCTCCAGAGATTGTATTTAAGAAACGTCTCCACCAGTTTACCATGGAATGCCAAACCTTTTTCAGCTTCACTCTGGCGGCTCCAGTAGGGCTCAAATGGACAGAATCTTTTGTGCACCAATTTAAATTGAAAAGGGCTGTCTCACTCGTAGAAAATCTACTTTTGAGACAGCCCTTTATTATAGGATAGAGATGTTGTTACTGGCTTATTTTTTCGCTGCTGCGTAACGTTTGTTCACTTCATCCCAGTTGATAACATTGTAGAATGCTGCAATGTAATCCGGGCGTTTGTTTTGATATTTCAGGTAGTAAGCATGCTCCCAAACGTCCAGTCCGAGTACCGGAGTCAGACCTTCGGACAGCGGGCTATCCTGGTTTGGCGTGCTAGTGATTGCCAGTTTGCCGTCTTTGCCGACAACCAGCCAAGCCCAGCCGCTACCAAAGCGTGTTGTAGCTGCTTTAGTGAAGTCTTCTTTGAATTTGTCATAGCCGCCCAGCTCGTTGCTGATTGCTTCAGCAATGGCGCCAGTTGGTTGTCCGCCGCCGTTCGGGCCGATAACTTCCCAGAACAGGCTGTGGTTGTGGTGTCCGCCACCATTATTGCGAACCGCAGTGCGGATGCTTTCAGGAACGCTGTCCAGATTGGAGATGAGATCCTCCAGACTTTTGCTTTGCAGTTCAGGAGCGTTTTCCAGAGCTGCGTTCAGGTTTGTTACGTATGTGTTATGGTGACGATCATGGTGAATTTCTACTGTGAGTGCGTCAATGTGCGGCTCCAGTGCGTCTTTCGCGTAAGGAAGTTCTGGTAATTGAAATGCCATAGTAAATCCCTCCTGGTTATATGGTTGGGTAAGTTGTTCCTATGTAATAATACCCTCGTCAGTTATATTAAACCGCATTCAGCCTATTTTATCAACATTTTTGTTTGTAAAATAGCAAACTGGGCAATACGACCTGGTAGCTATCATGTCCAAAAACCCGCTTGGAATACATGGTGTATAGGTAATAAGAGGCAAATTATACAGCTCTAAAATGTAAACGCTTGATATACAGCGCTTACATGAGAAAAAGGGATGTATTCCATCTAAAAGTGTGGTTTAATGTTCAAGGAAGCAGAAATTTCGGCTTTTTTGTCGTCTGCTATATCTTGTCATGTCTGCGGATATGACGAACTTGAGGGCATATACCCTTTTCCTGTTCTTCAATTCATATATAGCAGATCGTATTTTTATCATAATGCCTTTTGATTAACACCATGCCAAGAACTTTAAGGATTTATGTAAAAATGACGGTGCTGTCTCAATTTGTTTTATTAAGCTTACGAAAAGGGAGATATTACTTATGCACGTTCGTTCCTTTCAATTGAGTGATGTGAATCCAGTAATGGAACTCATGCAGATTGCCTTGTCTGAGGAGTGCTACAAAGAGACGGTGGGCGCTTTTGCCCGTCAGCTTTCGTGGGATTCTGGCTTGATCGTCGTTGCGGAAGAGGATGAAGAGTTGGTTGGCGCTCTAATCGGCACGATTGATCAGAATGATGGTTGTTATTATCGTATTGCTATTCACCCGGATCATCGTCGGATGGGAATTGGCAAATCGCTTGTCGAGTCTATGGAGCAGCGTTTTCAGCAACGTAAGGTTAGCCGCATCTGGGTAGCCGGAGACAAGCATAACAGCGCGGCCATGCCTTTGTATGAAGCGATGGGCTACGGGGCAAGCCAGATTTTACAGACTTTTCAGAAGCTTAGCATTTTGGCTCCTCATTAATCGGCAATGGATATAAAGAGAATCGAATATTTTCAAAGCTAATATTTCCATTTAGAGCATATCTGAGTAACCGTTGCAATCGGGTACGGGATATGCTTTTCTATTTATAACAGGGTTGAGGAGGTTTATTATGGACACACGGGCTCCTTCGTCAGGCCCGCTTCCTACGCCGGAAACGTCCAAACATGCAGGTCGTTGGAGTTACATACGTGATTGGTTGGTGACTCTTCTGATCGCGATGACCGTCTTGCTGCTGCTGAACCTGTTCGTGTTTAATTTGTCTACGGTCAGGGGACATTCAATGCAGCCGACGCTGATGGAAAGCCAGCATTTGTTCGTTAACAAGCTAGTTTACAATTTTCATGATCCGGGCAGGGGTGATATCGTGATATTACAAGATCCCGACTCCAATCCGTCCAGTCCGAGATTTTTAGTGAAAAGAGTCATAGGCACTCCGGGGGAGGTAATCCGGGTTGAGCATAATCATCTATATGTGAACGGCAAGCTGCAAAACGAGCCTTACACCGACTCCGAGATTGAGGACGGTGATTACGGTCCTTTTACAGTGGAGCCGGGGCACTTTTTTGTCATGGGGGATAACCGACATGCCGCAGGCAGCAAGGATAGCCGATATTTTGGCAGCATTAAATCTCAGGATTTGCTGGGACGTGCGGAGCTTGTATTTTGGCCGTTATCCGAGTGGAAGTGGCTGTATGCTGAAAATTAATGGGGAACGTGTGCAATCGTCAGGACCATGACGGGGCAGGCGCTTACCGATCAGGAAGGGAAGAGAAATATGAAAGAAGTGATGGTATATACCGACGGCGCTTGTTCGGGAAATCCCGGTCCTGGGGGCTGGGGCGTTGTTTTACTATATGGAGAGCATCGCAAGGAGTTGTCCGGGGCCGAAAAAATGACGACAAACAATCGCATGGAGATCAAGGCCGTGATCGAAGCGCTCAAGCTGCTCAAGGAGCCTTGCCATGTAAAGGTACACAGTGACTCCGCCTATGTCGTAAACTGCTTCAAACAGGGCTGGATTAAGAATTGGCTTCGTAACGGCTGGCGTAACAGTAAAAATCAGCCAGTTGAAAACAAGGAGTTATGGGAAGAACTGTGGGAACTAATGAGCAAGCATGAGGTTGAGTATGTGAAGGTCAAAGGTCACAGTGATAACGAGCTGAACAATCATTGTGATTTCTTGGCGACCAGCGCTGTTAAAAATTTACGGTAGCATCTGCTGCTATATTCTGTTGAAATTTAACATATGGGGATTTTACAGAAATCCTCATATAAGTGATATGAAAGAGAGGTGAGTATCGGATGCAACGCGGACAGACACCAACGGCTGCTGGAACCGCTTTGACTTGGGCATCGCTCAAGCAGGAGATTATCGAAGCGGCTCCGGGGCTGGGCATCGACTCCATCGGGTTCGCATCCGCCGATCCCTTTCTGTCTCTGAAAGCAATATTGGAAGAGCATCGCGCCAAAGGCTATGAATCCGGTTTTGAGGAGCCGGACATTGATAAACGGATCTACCCGGAATTGTACGGTTCGCAGCCAGCATCCCTGATTGCCATTGCGGTGGCTTATCCTTCCAAAATGAAGGACCCGCCGAAGTCGGACAAAGGCAAGTACCGTGGCATTTTGGCGCGTTCCGCCTGGGGTAAGGACTACCACTTGGTGCTGCGCGAGGCGATGGAAAAGCTGGAGGCTTTTATAGGTGAACGGGTTCCCGACGCGATTATGAAAAACATGGTGGATACCGGAGAGCTGTCGGACCGGGCCGTAGCGGAACGGGCGGGTATTGGCTTTAGCGGCAAAAACACGATGATGATTTCACCGAAGCTGGGATCATGGATTTATCTGGGTGAGCTGCTGACAAACATTCCTTTTCAGCCAGATGAACCGGTAACGGATGGTTGCGGAGAGTGCACCAAATGTTTGGATGCGTGTCCTACGGGCGCGCTTGTCGGGCCGGGGCAGCTTAATGCCCAGCGGTGTGTGTCCTTTTTGACGCAAACTAAGGGCTTTCTGGATGAGGAGTTTATGCTGAAAATAGGGAATCGGCTGTATGGATGTGATACGTGCCAAATCGTATGTCCCAAAAATCGAGGTCTTAACTGGGATCATCATCCCGAGCTTACACCCGATCCCGAAATTGTGAAGCCATTGCTGCTGCCGTTACTGGATTTGAGCAATCGTGAGTTCAAAGAGAGATTTGGTCAAAGTGCGGCAGCCTGGCGGGGAAAGAAGCCGATTCAGCGCAATGCGGTTATTGCGCTCGGCAATTTCAAGGATATTAGCGCCGTGCCCAAGCTGACAGAGGTTCTGTTGGATGATCCGCGTCCTGAGCTTCGGGGTACGGCAGCATGGGCTTTGAGCCGAATTGGAGGAAAAAACGCAATGACAGCGATCAAGCAAGCATCAGAGAAGGAACAACATGAGCAAGTACGCGAAATGATCGCGCAGGCGCATTCCAAACTGGAGGAACAAAAGCAGGAAGAACAGCAAAAGGGTTCTGAATTAATGATCGAGGACTCGCAGGGTCCAACTACGATTTATTATGATGAAATGGAGACACCTGTGGGCACTTTGACGCTGTGCGCTACGGATCGGGGGCTGTGCCGAATAGACTATGGCGTTTTTCATGCGAGGGAAGCACTGCTTCAGCAATGGGCCCGGACATGGATTGGGGAATATGTCTATGTGCAGGAACCTGACAAACTGCGCGAAGCCGCAGATCAACTGCGTGAATATTTTGCGGGAGAACGACGGGAATTTAGTATAGCCTATGATTTGAGAGGGACTCCTTTTCAAGAACAGGTATGGCGTGCACTGCAAAATATTCCGTACGGGCAAAGTGTGTCTTACAAAGATATTGCGGAATCGATCGGCCGAGCCAAGGCGGTACGTGCTGTCGGGGAAGCAAATAACAAAAATCCGTTACCCATCCTGTTTCCATGTCATCGGGTATCGGGTGAAAACGGAAGCTTGGTCGGTTATGCTGGAGGCTTGCCAGTCAAGATGAAGCTGCTGGATTTGGAGAAAGAATGAGGACATATGTTTGCAAAATGTGATTTGCTAGCTGTCCCATGTTTTGCTATGATAGGTTCGTGTGTAATTCAAGATGTTTCATATAAATATACAGAGGTGACGACTTCGTGGTGTGGAATATTGTCATTCCGATCATTACCCTGATTGTTGGTTTGGTCGGGGGATTTTTCATCGGTGCTTATTATCTTCGCAAACAGCTTGAAAAGATGCAAAACGATCCTGATACGCTGCAAAAAATGGCCAAACAGATGGGTTACAACCTGAATGGGAAGCAAATGCAAAAGGCCCAGCAGATGATGAAGAACCAGCAGTTCTCCAAAAATCAGCCTGGTCCGCGTAAAAATCAGGGCCGTCGGAAATAATGAGCAACATAAGCACGGATGCCGCATGAGGTTGCTGCATAGAGGAGGATTACTGTGGCTGGCGTAAAAGATTATATTAACCGCAAAGCTGCGGATAACCGGGATAAAATCGAGTACCATGTGGAGCAGATTTTACAACTGATCGGTGAGGACCCCAAGCGTGAAGGGTTGTTGGAAACACCGTCACGCGTAGCGCGCATGTATGAGGAAATATTTGCGGGTTATGAGGTTGATCCTCGGGATGCGCTGGGTGTGACATTTGACGAGAATCACGAGGAGCTTGTGATTGTGAAGGATATCGTCTATTACAGTCAGTGTGAGCACCATATGGCTCCTTTCTTCGGAAAAGTGCATATCGGCTATGTCCCCAGCGGCAAAATTGTAGGACTGAGCAAGCTTGCCCGTCTGGTGGAGGCTGTAACGCGCCGATTGCAGGTGCAGGAGCGCATTACATCGCAGATCGCTGATATTTTAAATGAAGCGGTCTCCGCTCACGGGGTTATGGTGGTCGTGGAAGGCGAACACTTGTGCATGTGTGCAAGAGGTGTCAAAAAGCCTGGTAGCAAAACGGTAACATCTGCGGTACGCGGTACGTTTCGTGATGATGCTGCACAGCGTGCAGAGTTCCTCTCGCTGCTCAAGGATTGACCGAACAGGCGTGACGGTGATGTGATGAACAAAAAAGGGTGGTTTACGCATAGGCGTAGCCACCCTTTTTTGTTAACATCAGATTAGAGACGACGGGATAGCTACTTTGAAGGAGGATAACGTATGGAGAATGTACATATGTCAGCAGACAAAACGACGATTTTGCCTGATCTGCAATGGATTGAGGCGCCACTCGCAACCACTCAGACGGATGTTTTGTCTCCACTGGCATGGGAGGAACTGGTCTGTCGGCAAGTAGGGCAAGGAGCTGCGCCTGTTTTGCATCTATGGCGGCACCCGGCTGCGCTCGTGATTGGCCACCGGGACCGCAGGCTTCCGTACGCGCCGCAGGCGATGGAGCGTGTGCGGAACGCCGGAACCTCGGTATGCGTGCGTCCCTCGGGCGGAGCGGCCGTCATGCTGGACAGGGGGGTATTGAACCTGTCCCTGATCCTGCCGAATCCGCAGCGGGCCATCAGCCTGCATGAAGATTTTCGGCTTATGGCGGGGCTGATTGCCGATGCGCTGGCCCCGTGGTCCGCCGAGGCGCAGACCGGGGAAATCGCCGGGTCCTTCTGTCCTGGCGATTACGATGTCAGCGTCCGAGGTCGCAAGTTTTGCGGCATTGCGCAGCGGCGGCAGGCCAAGGCCTATATCATCACGGCTTTTGTGATGATTGAGGGCAGTGGCGCGGAGCGCGCACAGGCGGTGCAGCGGTTCTATGCGGAGGCAGCCGGAGCTGCGCCGACGGGCGTGCCGAAACCGGATTATCCGCAGGTGAATCCGGGAACGATGGGCAGCCTGACGGAGCTGGCCGGGGTGCCGTCTGTTGAGGCGTATACGGCATCGCTGCGCCGTGTAGTCGAAAGTCGGGCGGCGATTTTGCCTGCCGATGGCTCACTGATACAGCCGCAGGGACTGACGGAGCAAATGGCAGCGCTCAGAGAGCGATACGATTCGCAGGTGTAGTATGAAGCATGTTCTTGGTACAGGGGGTCTTGGTTTAGAACGGCTGCCATCTCAGCTTCGAGGCTTGGGTGTAGCGCTTTTCGACCTCAGGCCAGTTGACGACATGCCACCAGTCCTCGATGTATTTGTTGCGCTCGTTCTGATGCTTTAAGTAATAGGCATGCTCCCAAACATCAATCGCCAGCAGCGGAATGGACTCCCATTGAGTCAGGTTCTGGTGCTTTTCGGCCTGCAAAATTTCAAGCCGTCCTGCACGTGGACTCCACGTCAGGATAGCCCAGCCGTTCCCCTCGACCTTCTCAGCTGCTGAGCTGAATTGCTTCTTGAATGCCTCATAGCTGCCAAAGTCCTTTTTGATCTGCTCCGCCAGCGGCCCGCTTGGTGTTCCACCGCCTTGAGGACTCATGATCGTCCAGAAAAGCGTGTGCAGATAATGGCCTGCCCCGTTAAACGCCAGCTCGCGTTCCCAATGCTTCACAAGGTCAAAATCACCCGTTTTCCGGGCTTCCTCCAGCTTTTTCTCCGCTTTGTTTAAATCATTCACATAGCTTAGATGATGCTTGTCATGGTGGATACGCATCGTTTTTTCATCAATGTACGGTTCAAGTGCATTATAGGGATATGGGAGCGGCGGTAAACGATGTCCCCCGATGGGAACAGGTCGGCCGGGGGAGGTTTTTTCCGTAGCCGAAGGCTCTGTCTGGCTTGACTGGACGCCTTTGTCTTTGTTCGCCCACGGTCCTTCCCACCTCGTGCCGCCTGTCTGCCCTGTCTGCCGCTCTCGCAGCGCATCCTCGGGGTAATCCTCACCCTCTGCCGCCACATGATACAATGCAGTGGCCCGCGCAATGGAGCCGGGCTCCTGAAAGGGATTGGTGGAGATCAGGAAATACTGACTCTCATGTGCTGCGTGCAGCACAACTCCGGTGGATTTCGGCTGCTGCCGTAACGCATGGCTGTGCTCGGTCAGCAGACTGAGCTGCCGTACATACTCCTGTGACTGGCGGTTTGCGGTTTGCAGCAATTCGTCCAGACGACGATTCAGCTCTTGTGAGACAGGCTGTGAATCTGATGTCACTCCTGCCGTTGCCTCAGTCGATTGTAACGCTTCTGGCGCTGACCCTGACCCCAAATCTCTCGACTGCCCCGATTGCCTGGCTTGTGCTTGTGCAGCCGCCGACGTTTGCTCCCATTGACGATGCCACGCCTGATCTGCCGGATCGAGGGCGCTTCGCTGCTCTTCTAGCAGCTCTATAGCGGTGCGTTCCGTCTGTTCGAATATCGTCCTCCAGTCATCCAACAGCCGCACGTAAGCAGGCTCCAGGCCCTCTGTAGCGGACTTAATCACTTCCACATGCCAGCTTTCCTGCTGCTTCCAATGCCGGATTTCCTCCAGCACACGTAAGGGCAGGAAAGACCCGTAAGTACTCAGCATCGTTTGTACCTCCCGTATCCCACTATGGCTATCCGGGCTGGTCCCAAGAACCTGACCCGGATGCATACGTACCCAGTATATTCGCCGTCTCATCGGGAATATGTCTACAAACTCCCCGGCTCCGGCGCGATATGTAATGTGGGGCAATGGATACATAGTTGGATGCAAAAAAGAAGCCACGCTGCGGCACGGGTTAAGTGTCCACAGACGGGCTTCTCCAGGTTGAAAGGAGTATGGCTACTAAAATAGAACCATTACTGCGTAGTCGTTTGTTTACTGGCATTAGCGATAGTTTTCTTGTCCTCCAACTCTTGTACACCGCTTAAAAACGTCGATACCCGCCGCAAATACTCACGTGGATGCTCCCTGAAAATAAGCTCATGCAACCCGTTTTTGACAATCCATACACTGGAAAGCGGGTTGGTTTGATTGGCAGCGAGCTTTTCCGCAATCGGGTAAGGAGCCTTTTCATCCTGTGTCCCATGTACGAACATGATCGGGAACGGATAGTTTTCCGTTTTGACCTCCTGATATGGAATCTGATGCAGGCTGGTACCGTTCAAGACTGGAAACAGCAGCTCCAGAATTTCCAGAGACGGATGGCGCGGCAGATTAATTTGATTATGAATGTTATGGTACAGCGTATCCGGCTCCAGCAGGAAGGTGCTGTCCAAAATCATGGCGTCCACATCCTTGGTTTGCAAGCCCGCCTGAAGGGCGGTTCCTGCCCCCATCGAGAAGCCCCATACGATAATCTCCGAGGAGCCGCGTTGCTTCGCAAGCTGGATCGCCCCAAGAAGCTGCTGGGATTCCGCTTTGCCTCCGGTTGCGACAGCTTTGCTGTTTTGTGATGCGAATCCGTAATCGAACATGACAACGTTAAAATTCAAACGGTGGGCATAATGCGCCAGATCATACATCGGAATCCAGCTTTCTTCGCGATTGGCCCCATAACCGTGGCTGAAAATAATCGTTTTCTTCGATTGATCTGCCGGGATATACCAGCCCTGCACCATCCGACTACCGTCCTTGGCGGGGAAGCTGACTTCCTCGTAGGGCATACCTTTGGCCTGCATCGGGTTCGAGTATAGTGGCGCGACGGTTGGATTCGTCAGTACCCATGCGATATAGGCATGCAGGGCAATAAAGCAAAACAACAGAAAGAATACGACCGACAGCAGCAGGGCAATGACAACGTGCTTGAACCGCAGCAGACGGGGGTTGATCAGTGGGGTGGACGGCTCCTGGACAACATGCTGTAACTGAGAGCTGCGCTGGGATGTCGAAATCATGTAAGAGCCTCCTTCTATAAAAATGAACTTCGCTTCATAGAATTCTAGGTACAATTCCACTTGAAAATGATAGTTTATGTCCGTATAGATACCTATTATCGTATGATGCGTGTTATCCAAAGTCAACGGCTGAACCGGAAAAGTAAAAATGATGCAAAGAATTGTCGATGTTTGTTCTCGTTCTGTAATATGGCTGTCACAAAAACATTAGTTTACAGTAGCCGCGACTATTCTATATAATTTATGTAACCATGTTTCATGGTGTGAAACGAATATGGGACAAAGAGGAGCGGTTCATAATGGAAGACCGTAAATTAACCGTTCGCGCCGTGGAGCGTGCGCTTGATATACTGATGTGTTTTACCGGAGATTCCGATCTGGGCCTGACAGAGATTGCTTCCAAAATTGGTTTACATAAAAGTACCGTCCATCGGCTGTTGACCACGCTGGAGGATCGCGGCTTTGTCGTTCGGAATGCCGCAACGGAAAAATATCGGCTTGGCATCCGGATATGGGAGCTGTCCACCCATTTGTCGCAAAGCGACGAGCCGGCGATACTGCTACAGCCAGCGATGGAAGGATTGCGTGATCGTCTGGGCGAAACGGTCAGCTTGTACCTGCGCGATGGCAGCATGCGTATTCGTATTCAGGCCGTGCAGAGCAATCAGGCGATCCGCCGCGTTGCGCCAGTGGGTGCAAGCATGCCGCTGGCTGTAGGAGCCTCCAGCAAGGTGCTGGCGGCCTTTATGCCGCCGCAGGAGTTGGAAGCCTTGCTAAGCGGGGATGAATGGCCGCCCTCGGTAGACCCGGAGGTCTATAAGGCTCAATTGCAGGATATTCGTGAGAAGGGCTATGCGACCAGCTATGAGGAGCGGGAGCCGGGCGCTGCTGCTGTAGCTGCGCCTATCGTGAATCGGAAGGGACAGGTCGCTGCGGCCTTGTCTGTATCCGGCCCGGTCAGCCGACTAGCTCCCGAGACGCTGCATGATTTTGCCCCGATTTTGATGGAGGCGGCGAAGGAAATGGGGCTTATGCTTCCGTAACAAGAATTGAGAGTAATGAGGCGATCAGAGCAAATTTTGAAGGCGATCTTGGAAAAAGGGACCGGAGAAGGGTTGCCAAAGCCGTAAATTTGAAGTAATCTGATGGGGATGGCGGGCTGTCCGTTATAGCCGCCTCATGCGAACAGAATTAACAGAGTTACTGGGGGAGCCTGTAATGCCGGGCTGAGATGGGAATCGCACTAGATTCCGGACCCTTTGCACCTGATCTGGATCATACCAGCGTAGGGAAGTAATCGGCCATTGAAATGTTTACGTAGCCGCTGTCTACGGCAATGCATCGGAGTATGTTTCCGCGTGCGTAGCCGTCTGCATAGCTGTTTCGTTAGATTAGCCGGTTCCCCTGGGGAACCGGCTTTTTTGCATAGATAGCCAGCCTGGGGATGGTTCCGGATCGGTGTGTCATTTCATCGAAACGGGAGGAATGGACAATGAAACCGACAGAAACAGAAGGAACAGTAGAGAACGCAGTGGATGAACAGACAGGAGGGGTGAAGCCATTTCCGGGGAGCCGCAAGGTTTATATTCAAGGCTCGCGGCCGGACATTGCCGTGCCGGAGCGTGAAATCGCCCTGCATCCCACACATACGCCGCAGGGCACGGAGCATCATGAGCCGTTACGTGTGTACGATACGAGCGGTCCCATGACCGACGAAGCCTATCAGGTCGATATCCGTAAGGGCTTGCCTCCATTGCGGCGAGCTTGGGCACTGGAACGAGGCGATGTGGAGGCTTACGAGGGGCGCGCCGTCAAGCCGGAGGATAACGGATTGAAGCCCGGCTCCAAACGGGAGACGGCTGAATTTCCCGGCGTAACCAACCGTCCGCTCCGTGCGCGGCAAGGGCGTAGTGTAACGCAAATGCATTATGCGCGGCAAGGGATCATTACGCCCGAAATGGAATTTGCGGCCATCCGCGAAGGGGTGGAGCCTGAGTTTGTGCGGCAGGAGTTGGCGGCAGGACGAGCCATTTTGCCTTCGAATATCAATCACCCGGAAAGTGAGCCGATGGTGATCGGGCGTCATTTTCACGTGAAGATTAATGCGAACATTGGTAATTCTGCGGTTACGTCCTCCATCGAGGAGGAAGTGGAGAAAATGACCTGGGCTGTACGCTGGGGGTCGGATACGGTCATGGACCTGTCCACAGGCCGTAACATCCATACGACACGTGAATGGATCATCCGTAACTCTCCTGTGCCGATTGGGACTGTACCGCTGTATCAGGCGCTTGAAAAAGTGAACGGCGAAGCTGAGGCGCTAACGTGGGAGCTGTATCGTGACACGCTGATTGAGCAGGCGGAGCAGGGCGTGGACTATTTTACAATTCATGCGGGCGTGCTGCTGCGGTATATTCCAATGACGGCAAGCAGAATGACGGGAATTGTGTCCCGTGGAGGGTCGATCATGGCTGCTTGGTGTCTTGCGCACCATCAGGAGAACTTTTTGTACACGCATTTTGAAGAAATATGCGAAATTATGAAAGCCTACGATGTGGCCTTTTCCCTCGGAGACGGTCTGCGTCCAGGCAGTATCTATGATGCGAATGATGAAGCACAGTTTGCTGAGCTGGATACATTGGGCGAGCTAACGCAAATTGCCTGGAAGCATGATGTTCAGGTTATGATTGAAGGGCCGGGACATGTCCCGATGCACAAAATCAAGGAGAATGTGGACCTGCAAATGGAGATTTGCAAGGAAGCTCCCTTTTATACACTGGGACCGCTCACGACGGATATTGCACCTGGCTATGATCATATTACTTCGGCTATCGGGGCAGCGATGATCGGTTGGTTCGGGACGTCCATGCTGTGCTATGTTACGCCGAAGGAGCATTTGGGTCTGCCGAATAAGGATGACGTTCGTGAAGGTGTTATTACGTACAAAATTGCGGCACATGCTGCCGATCTGGCGAAGGGTCATCCACGGGCGCAGCAGCGGGACGATGCTTTGTCCAAGGCCCGCTTTGAATTCCGCTGGCGCGACCAGTTCAATCTGTCGCTCGACCCTGAGCGGGCCTTGTCCTACCATGATGAGACACTGCCAGCAGAGGGAGCCAAGGAGGCACACTTTTGCTCGATGTGCGGTCCCAAGTTTTGCAGTATGCGTATCACGCAGGACATACGCGCCTATGCGGCGGATAAGGGGCTGAATACCGAAGAAGCGGTAGCCGCCGGGATGCGTGAGAAGGCAGAGCAGTATCGGGATGCCGGGCAGTAAATCCTTAAACTTATGAACGTATGAATAACAAAAGCCGTGGTTCTCTACAGATGATGTAGGAACCACGGCTTTTTAGCTTATGTAAAGCGAGATCATGCAGCCGGATAAACGGCGGCTTTATTTTTTACCCATTTTCTCATTCAAAATGTCCTGAAAGCTAAGCTTCTTCTCCGAGCTGTCTTCTTTCTTCTGCATATTCACCGCGTTGGCACGTTGGTATTGGTGATGGAAAGGCATCAAGGTGTGTACAGTTAAATTTATTGTATTCATGTGGGTTGCTCCTCCAATTCCATTTTGTCAAATTCAGATTGAGTTGCTTAGGACGTCTGTATAGGACTATTCGTATGTACTTGATGTCGTAATACCGGGTAGACCGCTTGGTAATGTTTCAATCATTATAAACGCATTTTTTCAAATTAAAACGTTTTTGACATAAAACAGGAAAATGGTCATGCGTGTTCAAAATTCGGATTAGGCGGATGGTCATTTTGAGGGGAAATGTGCCTAGTTCCAAAACAAGGGCCAGAGGCCCGTTTTCTTAGTTTAGTAGTCGGGATTGTGTTTTTTTGTCGAATACCCCTATATAAGTCAATATGAAGTCAGTCTGGTGGCGAATTAAAGTGTCAAAGTTGTATTGACTTTATGTTTGGGAGTGGATACCATGAACTGGTTGTAAGCGTGTTTTAGCTATTAGAATCAGCCAATCCATCTGGCGATTCATTCGTTGAAATGTTTGAGAAAGGACCAGGACATATATGAAAAAAAGTATTGCAGACATCGCATTTATTATTCTGGGTGCATTTTTTTTCGCGCTGGCTGTTAATCTGTTTGTTATCCCGAATGAGTTTGGCGAGGGGGGCGTTACAGGGGTCACGATTATTTTGTACTACCTGTTTCAGTGGTCCCCTTCGATCGTCAATCTGGTGATCAATGGCTTGCTGCTGATTGTCGGATATAAATTTTTGGACAAGAGAACAACCCTGTACACTGTGATTGCGGTTGCTTTTAACTCGCTGTTTTTACATTTAACGGCCAACTGGCGGATTGATTCACATGAGCCGACGATTAATGCCGTATTTGCTGGGGTTTTGGTGGGTATCGGAATTGGTTTGATCGTGCGGGTGGGCGGTACAACAGCAGGAACGGTCATTTTGGCCCGGATCGCCAACAAATATCTGGATTGGAACATCAGCTATGGCTTGCTGTTTTTTGATCTGATTGTTGCGTTTTCGTCCTATTTTATTATTGGCCCGGAAAAGCTTATGCTGACTATCGTTATTTTGTATGTCGGTACGAAGGTTATGGATTTCATGATTGAAGGACTGAACCCGAAGAAAGCGGTCATGATCATTTCGGAGCATCAAGATAAAATTGCGGAGATGGTCATTACGCAAATGGATCGGGGAGTTACCGTCCTGTCAGGCCACGGATATTACACGAAAAACCCGAAAGAAGTTCTGTATATCGTCATTAGTAAACAAGAGGTGTCGGCGCTTAAAAAGATTGTGAAGGCTATCGACACAGCGGCGTTTATCACGATTCATGACGTGCGAGACGTGTTCGGAGAAGGCTTTCTGGATATTTCGAAGTAGCTGGTGGGAATAAAGGTGAGATTATATGCAAAAATGGTTGGAAGTCGGTCCTGAGGGGGCGGCTTTTTTTGTTTTTGTGATATTTATTTCATTTTTGGTTTTGTAAAATATGCATAATGAAGAGGAATCACTCAATTCCTGTTATATGGAGGGTTTGGTGCGATGGAGAGTAATTATGATGTAAAAGAAGAATTGAAAAAGCCGTGGACGCACGTATCTATTTTCTTTATCGTGCTGCATGTTTTGAATTTTGCTATGTTCTCTTCTTCATTTAATTCTGCGAAGTATCGTATAGCATTGTTGTATTTTCCATTAGTTACTATGATTATTACCTTTGCTATCGTAGTATTGCATCCAAGGTATTCAAAACATAAAGACTCCATTTCTGAACCAATGTTAGCTTCTTATCGTAAGATTTGTGCAAGTGTGTTTATTGTACTCGATCTGATTTACCTTGCTCTCATGCTGAAATATTCAGGCAAGCTTCTGTTCAGCACATTAAACATAACTTTATTTTTATCGGCTATATTACATTTAGCAGTGGGGTTGTCGTTTACTACAGTAACACCTAACCGTTTAATCGGTTTAAAGTTCCCGTGGCTGCTTTCGAATGAAAGCGCCTGGAAGGAAACGCATCGCATCTCAGCTTATATTTGGATTGCCTTTGGCTTAATAGGGATCGGGATCGCTATAGGCTTAGGGCTACAAGTTAATGTATATATGGTGTGCGCTTCTTTTTTACCAACGATCATTAGTTTGATTATTTCTCTCCTTCTAAGCAATAGGTATAAAAATATAGACTGCTGATAAATGTATGATATAAATGGATTTTAACTCTAAAGGAGAACTTCCATGCGAAATAGATTGAATATTTGTAATGTATTGTCCTTTCTTATTTCTGCTTTGCCTTTCATCATCTACCTTTTCATGTATCCGACCATGCCCAGAAATGTAGCAATCCACTACAATTTCAATGATGTGGCTGACCGTTTTGTTGACAAATCTTCTCCTGAGGTATGGTTGTTGTGTGGAATTAGTCTGATATCTTTTATTATTATGCTTATATTCCAACCCTATCTCAGTCGTCAGTTCAAGAGCGAAGAAGGCTCTGTAATCATGGAAAGTCTACCTGGTCTCTTCACACTTCTTATAACCCTTGTGTTCTCAATCATAGGCATATGTTTTCTTTTAAAGGCTTGAAGCATGTAAAAAATCCCCTCTCAATTTGCAGTTTTCACTGCATTTTGAAGGGGATTTTTATTATTCATTCACTCTTTATTCTTGAATCATTTGACGCAATACGGTTTGCAGAATGCCACCGTTATGGTAGTAGTCGATATCGACGGTGCTGTCCAGACGGGCAGTTACCGGGAACTCGAACTTCGTGCCATCCTCGCGTTTGGCCACAACGGTAAGCTCTTGACCCGGCTTCACGTCATTGTCGATGCCGAGAATGTCAAACGTTTCACGACCGTTCAGACCCAGGCTGGACCAGCCGTGGCCTTCCTGGAATTGCAGTGGAAGCACGCCCATGCCGACCAGGTTACTGCGGTGAATCCGCTCGAAGCTTTCTGCAATAACGGCTTTGACGCCCAGCAGAAGCGTGCCTTTAGCCGCCCAGTCTCGGGAACTGCCTGTACCGTATTCCTTGCCCGCAATAACGATCAGGTTTTGATCGGCTGCCTGATATTTCATAGATGCATCGTAGATGGACATTTCCTCATCCGTCGGCAAGTATTTGGTCACGCCGCCCTCGGTGCCGGGAGCTACGTTGTTGCGGATACGAATGTTGGCGAATGTACCGCGCATCATGACCTCGTGGTTACCACGACGGGAGCCGTAGGAGTTGAAGTCCTTGCGCTCTACGCCATGCTCCTTCAAGTACAGTCCTGCCGGGCTGGAAGGGGCGATGTTGCCTGCTGGTGAGATATGATCCGTTGTGACGGAATCGTTCAGCAGGGCAAGCACACGGGCATTACGAATTTCCTTGATATCCTGCACGCCATCCTGAAGCTTTTCAAAGAATGGTGGATTTTGAATATAAGTTGATTTTTCATCCCATTCATACAGTTCGCCTTCAGGAACCGGAATGGAGTTCCATTTTTCGTTGGCAGTAAATACATTCTCATATTTACGACGGAACATATCCGGGCTGAGAGACAGGCTGATCGCTTCCTTAATTTCCTCGGAAGTTGGCCAGATATCTTTCAGGTAGACCGGCTGATTGTCCTGATCGTAACCGAGCGGATCATTCACCAAATCAATGTTCACCGTACCTGCCAGCGCATAAGCAACAACCAGTGGCGGTGAACCGAGATAGTTGGCTTTGACTTGTGCATGCACGCGGCCCTCAAAGTTCCGGTTGCCGGAAATGACTGCGCCAACGGTCAAATCGTGGTCTGTGATGGCTTGACTCACTTCGTCAGGAAGTGGTCCGGAGTTACCGATACAGGTCGCGCAGCCGTAGCCTGCCACATGGAAGCCGAGTGCTTCCAGCGGACCGATCAGCCCAGCTTTTTGCAGGTATTCCGTCACGACAAGGGAGCCCGGCGTCAAGCTGGTTTTCACATAGCCCGGCTTTTTGAGCCCGCGTTGTACTGCCTTTTTGGCGAGCAAGCCTGCGCCCAGCATAACGCTAGGGTTGGAGGTGTTTGTGCAGCTTGTGATAGCCGCAATCACGACTGCGCCAGTACCCAGCTCGCTGGTGGAGCCGTCCGGGTGGGTCAGCGGAATCTTCTGCGCGATCTTTTCATCACTCAGTCCGTAGCCGCCTTTGTCCACAGGGGTACGGATAATGCCTTCAAAGGTTTCCTTCATGCGGCTAAGCTCAACACGGTCTTGCGGACGTTTGGGACCCGCGAGACTTGGTACAACCGAAGCCAGATCCAGCTCAATCGTATCGCTGAACACAGGGTCCGGCGTGTCGGATGTGCGGAACATGCCTTGCGCTTTGTAATATTCCTCAACAAGACTCACTTGCTCATCAGAACGTCCGGTGCTGCGCAAGTAGGCCAGCGTTTCCGCATCGACCGGGAAGAAGCCAACCGTTGCGCCGTATTCCGGTGCCATATTGGCAACCGTTGCACGGTCAGCCAAGCTGATGTTAGCCAGGCCGGGTCCGTAAAATTCCACGAATTTGCCGACCACGCCTTTTTTACGCAGCATTTGGGTTACAGTGAGTGCCAGATCGGTGGCGGTAGAGCCTTCCGTCAGACTGCCTGTCAGCTTGAAGCCGATAACATCCGGTGTAACAAAATACAGCGGCTGG
>NZ_ASRY01000010.1 GCF_000520815.1 Paenibacillus maysiensis
ACCGCCATCGCTATCTGCTACCCGGCGCAGCCATGATCGGCGCTCTGATTCTCGTTCTCGCTGATGCGCTGGGACGGGGCTTGAAGCCGCCGCTCGAAATTCCCGCAGGCATCGTGACAGCCATTATTGGCGCACCGTACTTTCTGTATTTGTTGCTACGGGAACGCAAGCAAAAAGGCAACGGGTAGGGGTTATATTTCCAACTGTACACCAATGCGCTGATTGATTTCTTTTCTGAACGATTCATCACGCAATAGCCGCTCTTTAAATTCATTCATCATATTTTGCAAGGAGGCATTCGTGAACGGGTCCAGGTCGTTAAAAAAGACCGCCATCTCCGTCGAATGTCCTCCCTTGTCCATCGCATACATAGCCAGGGTGAGGACATATGCGGTAGATCCGCCCTTTTGCCCGAAATGTTTCAGCCATTCCTGATTTTCCGGATGATTCATCAGTTGCTCCATGACCTCAGACAATAATTTTTGCTCGGCTTTCGTAAAGCCTTGACGGCTGTTCAGCCTACTCATCAAGGACGCATAATCCGCCGTCGTCGAAGCTATAAAACGGTCCGTATTCATTTGACCAAATTCCCGATCATACCATGTCGCGATAGCGGCATTTTTCTTATATGAACCACTTGTATCACGAGCCAGCTTGTTATGGATCATCTGAGCATGTTGGCGGAACTCTACGTCAGACATCGCTTGAACGGCTGCTTTGGCGGAATTGCTATTTCTTGCACCGTCCCATGCCCGCCCCTGAGTCTCCCTCATCCATTCGTAAGGAATCAGAATTGAAGATACAAATGGATAAATTGGATCATGATCCTGGAGTCCCAAGGTAGTTTTCGTTTGGTTAATCTGTTCCAAGCCCAGTCTGTCCATTAAATACTCGGTATTGGCATTGGAGCTAAACCGAATCATACCTTTGGCAACTTCGCGCAGAGACACAGTTCCGTTCTTCAACCGTCCTTTGGCTTCCATATCCTTCAACCATGCCGGATGTTCGCCACCATCCAGACGCGGTAGATAGAACCGCTCCAGCGCAGTCAGCTTGATCCGTTCATCCGGGTTAATTGTACCTGCCGCAGCCTGCTTGGCATATTCAACCGCAATGACCGTCTTGACCGTACTCGCCAAGGGCATCATCCGGTTTTCCTCACGGCCTGCCAGCTTCTTTCCATCCCTCAGAATCGTAATGGATGCTTTCTCTGGATGTTCCTCCAAAAAGCGAAGCACGCGATGGGCGCTATCCCGCTCAATCGTTTCATCCTTAGCGTCAGCTGCAATGGCGGTTGCGGGTCGAACAGTATCCGGGGTATTAGCCATTCTGTCCTGCTTCGATGATGGCAATCCCACGGCCAAGCCAATCATGATGACTACCGCAGCCAAGCTCACTACTATGATCACAAGCTGCTTTCGTTTCACTATAAACCTCCCCCCGTATGCACTCAGCACACAGGTTTATTTTCCCATTTTTAACCTTCAGCTTCTATTGTAAACGAAAACAAAGCGCAAAAAGTTTCATTGCATGTCATATTTGCAAATAAATTCAAAAAGGAGAGCCGTCCTGCATATAACACAGGTTGACTCTCCTTTCAGTTTTGTTTTTTAATCCTATAGGATACTTTTGTCAAACGAAAAAAAAAGAGAACCCCGATGAGGTTCCCTTAATCTTGCAAAGACACTACTGGAGCAGTGCTTTTTCCGCAATATCCGTACGGCTTTGCTTTCCTTCAAAGGTAATATGTGCCGCCTGTTCATACGCCTTGTCCCGCGCTTCGGTAATATCACGTCCCAAGCCGACCACGCCCAACACACGTCCGCCGTTTGTGACCCACTCGCCCTGTTCATTGATGCCTGTACCGGCATGAAACACGATGGCTTCATTCGCCTGATCCAGTCCGTGGATCGGCATACCTTTGGCGTACGTTCCGGGATAGCCCCCGGAAGCCAACACCACACATACCGCCGCTTCATCTTTCCATTCGATCTCTACTTGATCCAGCGTGCCATTCACAGCAGCCAGGAAAATATCAAGCAGATCAGATTTTAGCCGTGGCAGTACAACCTGCGTTTCCGGATCACCGAAGCGTGCGTTAAACTCAATCGTCTTCGGCTTACCGTCCGGCGAAATCATCAACCCCGCGAATAAAACGCCCCGGAACGGACGACCTTCAGCCACCATCGCTTTTGCCGTCGGCTTAATGATGGTCTCAATGGCTTCCTCAATTATCGAATCCGCTATATGCGGTAATGGGGAATATGTGCCCATCCCCCCCGTATTCGGCCCTTTGTCACCATCAAAAATAGGCTTATGATCTTGCGCCGCTGCCATCGGACGAACCGTTTCACCATCCACAAAGGAAAGAATCGACATTTCCTGTCCGGCCAGAAACTCCTCGATCACAACCTGCGCCCCGGCTTCGCCGAACACCTTCGCTACCATAATATCGGATAAAGCCTTTTCCGCTTCTTCCATAGAGTAGGCGACCGTTACTCCTTTGCCTGCTGCCAGTCCGTCCGCCTTGATGACCACCGGAATCGGCTGCTCCTTCAAATAGGCATGTGCTTCCTCGTAGGTATAAAACTTGCGATAGGTCGCTGTCGGAATATGGTATTTATGCAGCAGATCCTTCATGAAGATTTTGCTGCCTTCAATTTCCGCTGCATTTTTACGCGGTCCGAATACCGGAATGCCTTTCGCTTCAAAAGCATCCACAATACCATCTGCCAGCGGATCATCGGGGCCAACCACAACAAGTCCGACCTTTTTGGATTCCGCCAGCTCTGTCAACGCGTTAAAATCACTCACCGGAATCGGTACGCACTCTGCCAACTGCCCGATGCCGGCATTGCCCGGCGCGCAGTAGATTTGTCCGGCCTTGGGGCTTTTTTTCAGTGCCCACACAATCGCATGCTCGCGGCCGCCCCCACCGATAACCAAAATATCCATTCAGGTGATTCCTCCCGCTCCCGTTATGA
Source organism: Paenibacillus maysiensis (assembly GCF_000520815.1). GTDB lineage: Bacteria > Bacillota > Bacilli > Paenibacillales > Paenibacillaceae > Paenibacillus > Paenibacillus maysiensis. The sequence continues at coordinate 2,985 of NZ_ASRY01000010.1, forward strand.
TCGTTCAGGTGTGAAAATGCTGCTGCATTCTCAGCTCATGCAAGCTAGTGTTTGAAATGACGCACGCCTGTGAAGACCATCGCAATGCCGTGCTCGTTAGCAACCTTGATGGATTCTTCGTCTTTGATGGAGCCGCCCGGCTGAATAACTGCCGTAATGCCTGCTTGGGCTGCCAGCTCCAGCGTATCGCCCATCGGGAAAAATGCATCGGAAGCCAGTACGGCACCCTTTGCTTTTTCTCCAGCCTGCTCGATAGCGATTTTAGCCGCTCCGACACGGTTCATTTGTCCCGCACCTACGCCAATAGTCATATTGTCTGCTGCAAGTACGATCGCATTGGACTTCACATGCTTAACCACTTTCCAGCTAAACAAAAGCTGTTTCAGTTCTTCCTCGGAAGGCGCACGATCTGTCACTACGGTAAGCGCGTCCGGGTCTACAGCGTGAATGTCGTTCTGCTGAACAACCATGCCGCCTTCAATGGAAGTAACTACGAAACGGCTCTCAGCCTGCTCAGATGTGGACAACTCGCCCAGATCGAGCAAACGAATGTTTTTCTTTTTCGTCAAAATCTCCAGTGCTTCTTCCGTAAAGCCCGGTGCCTGTACAATTTCCAAAAAGATTTCGCTCAGCTTCTTCGCTGTATCTCCGTCAATAATTCGGTTAGCCGCTACGATGCCGCCAAAAATGGAAGTTGGATCAGCCGCATACGCCTTGCTGTACGCTTCATAAATGCTGCCGCCGATTCCCACGCCGCAAGGATTCATATGCTTAACAGCTACCACTGCTGGCTCGCTGAATTCTTTAACAATTTGCAGCGCCGCGTTAGCATCGTTGATATTATTGTAGGACAGCTCCTTGCCGTGAAGCTGCTTCGCTGTCGTCAGTGTACCCTTTGCCGCCAACGGCTGACGGTAAAATGCCGCCTGCTGATGCGGATTTTCGCCATAGCGCAAATCCTGAATTTTTTCATAGGTTACTGTGTAACGCTCAGGCAAAGGCTCGCCTGTCACATTCGACAAATAATCGGAGATGAGCGCGTCGTATGATGCGGTATGACGGAAAACCTTTGCTGCCAAACGCTTACGAGTGTTCAGCTCAGTATCGCCATCCTTGCGGATTTCGTCCAGCACTGTACTGTAATCGTCCGCATCTACTACCACACTTACGAATGCATGGTTTTTTGCCGCAGAACGCAGCATGGTCGGACCGCCGATATCAATATTTTCAATCGCGTCCTCATAGGTTACACCGGGTTTGGCGATCGTTTCCGCAAAAGGATACAGATTCACAACGACCAGATCAATATAATCCAGTCCAAGCTCCTTCATCTGACGCTGATGCTCCTCATTATCCCGAACAGCCAGCAGGCCGCTGTGTACCGCAGGATGGAGTGTTTTAACACGTCCGTCCATAATTTCAGGAAATCCTGTTACCTCTGAAATGCCGATGACAGGAATACCCTCCTTCGCCAACAAGCTGCTCGTTCCCCCTGTCGAAACGATTTCCACACCCAATTTGGACAACTCGCGGCAAAATTCCACGATCCCCCGTTTATCTGATACGCTGACAAGCGCTCTTTTAATACTCACCATTTCTCCTCCTTTAGCTCTTTATCAATTTATTTCCCGAGAAATATCGGAAAATGCCTATACGGCATCCTTGAAATGACAATGATATGACAAATTACAATCATCTTTAGAGAAGTGAAATCACCTTACGGCCATCCAATTGGATTTTGCCTTGAGCCAGTCTGCCAACCACCTCTGGATATAATTGACGTTCCACGGATTGAATGGCTGCGGATAAGGATTCCGCTGTATCATGGTCGTGTACTTCTACGACACGCTGGGCAATAATTGCTCCCGTATCCATCCCCCCGTCCACAAAATGAACGGTAACTCCACTTACCTTGACTCCATAGGCCAATGCCTGTCCAACAGCATCTTTCCCTGGAAATGCAGGAAGTAGCGACGGATGAATATTGATGATTCTTCCCGCGTAGGCATCCACCATGACACTGGATAGCAAACGCATGTAACCTGCTAACACGATGAGATCAATGGAATTCTGCTCCAGCAAAGCCACTAGTTCCCTCTCATAATCTTCGCGAGAAGGATATTCCTTGGGTCGAAAAGTGTGACACGCAATTCCGGCTTTCTGAGCTCTGGCTACGGCAGGAGCCGCAGGCTTGTCACAGATCAGCAGCTCCACCGTTGCCCCGCCCAGTTCTTCTCGCGCAGCCGCATCCACCAATGACTGAAAATTTGTTCCTTCACCTGATGCAAAAACAGCAATCCGGTAATCGTTCATTACACCTCGGCTCCCGTAAAGGTCACGATAGAACTGCCTTCCGTTACTTTTCCGATCACATAAGCGGCTTCGCCCTGTTCTTTCAGAACTTCCAGTGCAGTCTGTGCATGCTCTTCGCCTACAACGATAACCATTCCAATCCCCATATTAAAGGTTGTGAACATGTCTTTATTGGAGATAGCGCCTTTTTCCTGCATGAGCTGGAAGATCGGCAGAATCGGCCAAGCGCCGTATTCTATATCCACATTAACGTGATCCGGCAGCACTCTAGGGATATTTTCGATAAAACCGCCGCCCGTGATATGCGCCATGCCTTTTACTTTTACCTTGTCCAGCAAAGCCAAAACGGATTTCACGTAAATTTTCGTTGGCTCCAGCAGTACATCGCCCAGTTTGCCGTTCAAGCCTTCGATTTCATCATGCAGACTGTATCCTTGCTGTTCCAATAACAGCTTGCGAACCAGCGAGAAACCATTGCTGTGTACTCCGCTGGAGGCCAGTCCGATAACCGTATCTCCGGGCGCAATGGAACTGCCGTTAATGATCTTGCTTTTATCTACAATCCCGACCGTAAATCCGGCAATATCATATTCACCTTCGCTGTACATCCCCGGCATTTCTGCTGTTTCACCGCCGACAAGCGCACAACCGGACTGATGACAGCCCTCTGCGATTCCGGCAACAATAGCTTCGATTTTCTCAGGTATAACCTTGTCACAAGCGAGGTAGTCGAGAAAAAAGAGCGGCTCCGCGCCCCCGACGACAATGTCGTTCACACACATCGCAACCGCATCAATACCAATGGTGTCATGACGATCCATCGCGAAAGCAAGCTTCAGCTTCGTACCGACTCCATCTGTACCGGAAACGAGTACAGGCTCCTCGTACTTATCCTTTTTCAGGCCGAACAACGCACCGAATCCACCCAAATCCGTCAGCACTTCGGGACGGAAGGTACGTTTGACGTGCTTTTTCATCCGTTCTACTGCTTCATTACCGGCAGCGATATCTACCCCTGCGTTTTTGTATGCTTCGGACATTCATAAACACTCCTTCAAATGATTGACCCTCCTAAGTCCTCCCTAATAGGGAGGATTCCATGGGGCTGCTCCCCCTGGACCCCTCAAGAGTCGGTCAGATGCGTAGGGTTGGTGTTGCCTGGTGATTGGTTCGTGCTAGGAGTCGCGTGTTGTCCTTTGTGATCGGCGGGCCATCCCGCCAATCACAAAGGACACGCT
>NZ_ASRY01000011.1 GCF_000520815.1 Paenibacillus maysiensis
CATTGCTGTAAATGTTCATACAATACGTTTAATTTACCATGATTCAGGGGGTGCCGTCAAGTACCAGCAAACGAAGTTTGCCTCCGCATTTGCCGCAGCGGTAACGCTGGGGATTCATTTTACGCTTCCGCAAGTATTCCTGACTACATGAGGCGCATACCAGCTTGTAGCGATAGGGCTGCGGTTTCCGCTCCGCTCTTCCCGGCAGAGTTTGGCAATGCCTGCTCCCTCCTACACGGGCCAGCCATGCTTTAAAATCCGCATCTCGATGCTGGTAGCCCATCCCGCGCAAATGCAAATGATAATGGCACAGCTCATGCTTAATAATTTTTTCCACCTCAGACCGCCCGTAGGCTGCAAGCTGATGCGGATTAATTTCAATATGATGGCTTTTGATAAAATATCGACCGCCTGTGGAAGACAGACGCGAATTAAAGCTGGCACGATGGCGAAACGGTACGCCAAAACTCTCCATTGAAATGTGCTCCACCCATTCCTGAAGCTCTTCATTGCTCATGGAATGGTTCATCGAATTGCTAAGGGACTTGGACTCCATCCTTACACGTTCTCCTCCTTTGCTCCATACTGCCAAGCATATTACAAAATAACGTCCAAAGTCTAACCCTCCATTCATAAGCCATCCAATTGATAAGCACACTTTAGGCACCCACCCCATATGCTAAACATACAGATGTAACGCAGAGGAGGAGATTGGCTTGCCTCAATGGCTCAGCAACCAGCTTATGCGGGCCTTTTACAAAAAGGACCGGCGCCAGATCAAACTGTTGAATGACTGTTGGTTTTTTTATCATAAAGCACCGGGTGTAGAGTTTGATGCCAACAATGGGTAGAAGTTCAGGGCAGTAATAAATGAAAGCCGGAGTCTCCGAAGTGGTTCGGAGATTCCGGCTTTTGTTATACCCTAATAAGGCGGTTATACGGATTTGTAGAGTATTATGCCTGCGATTGCGCTTCTGCCGGAGCTTTCATCGTCAGACCGACTCTGCCTTTTTTCAAGTCTACATTCAGCACCCATACGGTTACGTTATCACCAACGGATACCACATCCATCGGATGCTTGACGAAGCCGCTGCGCAGCTGCGAAATATGAACCAATCCGTCACTCTTGATGCCGATATCGACAAAAGCACCGAAATCAATAACATTGCGGACGGTTCCCTGAAGCTCCATGCCCGGTGCCAGATCCTCGATCTTGAGCACATCCTTGCGGAATACAGGCAACGGCAGCTCGTCACGCGGGTCACGGCCCGGACGCTGGAGGCTGTCCAGAATATCCCTCATTGTCGGCACGCCGACTTCCAGCTTCGCGGCCAGTTCGTCAATGTTGGACACGTTCAGCGCTTCCGTCGCAGCCTTGGTGCCCAGATCGTGGGCGCTGATGCCCAGTTCAGCCAACAGACGGTCTACGACAGCGTACGATTCAGGGTGAATCGGTGTGCGGTCCAGCGGATTTTCTCCACCCGGTATACGGATAAAGCCAATCGATTGCTCGTAGGTTTTCGCGCCAAGGCGCGGTACCTTCTGCAACTGACGACGGTTGTTGAATTTGCCGTTTTCCTCACGGTACTTCACGATATTTTTGGCAATTGTCGCGTTAATGCCCGCTACATAGGACAGCAAAGCCGAGGAGGCAGTATTCACATCCACACCGACATGGTTAACTGCCGATTCTACAACGTCCTTCAAGCTTTCATCCAGATGCTTCTGTGACACATCATGCTGGTACTGGCCTACACCAATGGCCTTCGGCTCAATCTTGACCAGCTCGGCCAACGGGTCCTGTACACGACGTGCAATGGATGCCGCGCTGCGCTCAGCCACGTCCAGATCCGGGAACTCCTCCTGCGCCAGCTTGGAGGCCGAGTAAACGCTCGCGCCAGCTTCATTAACGATCAGGTACGCCAAGCTGCTGTCGCCAATGTCTGCGATGACTTCAGCCACGAATTGCTCTGTTTCACGCGAAGCCGTTCCGTTACCGATGACGATCAGCTCAATGCTGTATTGGGCAATGAGCTGCTTGAATTTCTCGGCAGCCTCACGCTTTTTGTTGTTCGGCGGTGTCGGATACGTCACAGCCACTTCCAGCAGCTTGCCCGTATCATCTACTACCGCCAGCTTGCAGCCTGTCCGAAACGCCGGATCGACACCGAGCACACGGCGGCCCTTGATCGGGGCCTGTAACAGCAGGCTGCGCAAATTGCCCGCAAAGATAGAGATGGCCTGCTGCTCACCCTTCTCCGTCATTTCAGCGCGCACCTCACGCTCAATAGAGGGTGCGATGAGCCTTTTATATGCATCCTCAATGACGTTGCACAGCAGCTCTTCCACGGCGGATGAGCCTTTAATCACTTGACCTGCGACGTAATTGTGAATTGAATCGGGAGCTACCTCCAGTCCGACCTTGAGAATGCCCTCACGCTCTCCGCGATTAATCGCCAAAATACGATGAGGCGGCATTTTCTTAGCCAGCTCACGATAGCTGTAGTAGTTCTCGTAGACAGACTCTTGCTCTGCATCCTTCGCTTCGGAGGTTAGCATGCCATGATCCAGTGTATAACGGCGCACCCATTGGCGAATACTCGCGTCGTCCGCTATATTTTCCGCTAAAATGTCCAAAGCTCCTTGAATAGCTGCCTCGGCACTGTCCACTCCCAATTCCGCATTCACATAGGACTCAGCTTCCTTCAGAGCATCGCCCTGCTTCGGCTGGCTCCAGATCCAGATGGACAGCGGCTCCAGCCCCCGTTCCTTCGCCACACTCGCGCGGGTTTTGCGCTTTTGCCGATATGGACGGTACAGATCCTCCACTTCCTGAAGCTTAACCGCAGAAGTGATGGCAGCCTGAAGGTCTTCTGTCAGCTTGCCCTGCTCATCAATAATGCGAATGACCTCTACCTTACGGTCCTCCAAATTACGTAAATACAGCACACGATCCTCAATTTCACGCAGCTGATTTTCATCCAGTTCCCCTGTCATTTCCTTACGGTATCGCGCGATAAAAGGAATCGTATTCCCTTCATCCAGCAAACTGATCGTCGTCCGGATTTGCTTGAGCGCCAGCGACAGCTCTCTCGCCACTTGTTTGACAATCCGCTCCTGGCGATCTGCTTCGTTCGGCTCCTGCCGGATTTCCGTTTTCGTTTCCTCGTTAGACAAAGCTATCCCTTCTTCCTTACAACTCTTGTCTTTCATCATGTCTTTCATTATCACAAAAAAAGAATCAAAGCGCCAGCACGTAACGATGAAGCCAGGCCCAGCCTGCATTTTTCATCGGACACGCAAAAGGACAGCGCCCACGCGCTGCCCTTTTCCCGTTTCACTCGTCGTTCCAAAATGCTAAAAATCAATCAAACCGAGACTGATTTGTAGCGAATCGCTCACTTTGCGCATGGTTTCTTCATCCAAATGGGTGATTTTGTCGGTAAGCCTTTGCTTGTCGATCGTCCGAATTTGCTCCAGAAGAACGACAGAATCGCGATCAAAGCCATGCGTCGCCGCGTCGATTTCCACGTGTGTGGGCAGCTTCGCCTTCTGAATCTGGGCGGTGATGGCTGCCACGATCACGGTGGGACTGAACCGGTTGCCGATATCATTTTGAATGATCAGCACAGGTCTAACGCCACCTTGCTCGGAACCGACTACGGGTGAAAGGTCTGCAAAAAAAACGTCGCCGCGCTTTACGATCAATATGGATTACACCCCGCTAACTGTACGGCCCAAGGTGCTGTTTGCATCTTCCTCCGCATGAAAGGCTTCGGAGGCCATGGTCAAGTTAATTTTAGCCATCTCCATATAACCACGCTGCATGGCTTCACGAATGTAACGTTTCTTACGTTCGCCCACATACTGCTTCATGGCCTGCCTGATAAATTCACTGCGGTTGGAATTTTCCATGGCTACGATCCCGTCCACTTCCTGCAAGAGATGATCCGGCAAACTGATCATTATTCTTTTGGTGTTCTGCAAATTGGCCAACTTCTCTTCCACCCCCAAAACCTTGTCGCCATTGTACCATTATAACGTTATTCCCGGTAATTTATTCAAACGGAATACATGAGAATGTATATGATATTCGTATATCATCTATGCTGCATTCCATTATAAACTACGCAGTTCGTTTTCGTACAGACGTTTGATCCCCGAAATACAAGTGTCAGCGGAGCCTGATACGTCGATTTGACAGTTACAGCGCTCTTTTCTTTCCTTTGTACATATTTCGGGACGTTCTGCGAAAACTCCTGCTTTTATCCGGTAATTTGCGTCATGAAATTAATCCCAGCGGGTTGGAAGAAGCGAATTCACTCGAACGACAGGAATATTTCCCCGTGTATATACACGCGGTACCCTGTGTGCGATCATGCAGATCACCTCATAGTGGATGGTACCAAGCTTGGATGCCAGCTCATCTGCGGCAATCGTTTCGCCGGACTGCTGGCCGATGAGAACAACCTCTTCGCCGATTTGAATTTCTTCCGCATCCTCTGCGAAAGATTGTAAGGATACCATACACTGGTCCATGCAAATGGTGCCGAGCACCGGGACGCGGCGGCCGCGTATCAACACTTCGATGTTCCCACTCAGCATGCGGGAGTATCCATCCGCGTAACCAATCGGCAGTGTGCCAATTCGTTCTTCCTCAGTGGTCACGTACCGGGTGCCGTAGCTAACCCCCCAGCCGGGAGGGAGCGTCTTGGTGTAAACCACTGCCGTCTTTAATGACAATACAGGCAGCAGCTCAATGGCTTGCCGGTTAACCTCATCAGATGGATACAGGCCGTAAATACTGATGCCAATCCGCACCATATTGGGGGAAAGCGCAGGGGTATCAATGGTGGTCGCGCTGTTGCCCGTATGTATAATGGGAATGGTGATGCCTTGTTCCCTTAGCGCTTCCGCCACGCCCTGGAACCGATTATACTGTTGCAGTGTATAGCCTTTGTCTTGTTCATCCGCGCGGGCAAAATGGGTGTACATGCCTTCCAGCAGCACATGCTCCAACCGGTGAATCTGCCGGACAAAGGCAATCGCCTCTTCTCCAGGCAGCAGGCCCAGTCGTCCCATGCCGCTGTCTATTTTGATGTGCACCTTCAGCTTGCGTTCGCTTCCTTTGCGGTCCAGTCTGCGAATACCCTCCAGCACTTCTTCACTGAACACAGTCAGTGAAATGTCATGCTCCCAAGCCGTTTGCACAGCTTCCGGTGAGGTATAACCGAGAACAAGGATAGGCAGTCTGATCCCCGCCTGCCGAAGCTCCAGCGCTTCGTCCAGAAAAGCGACGCTCAAGTAATCCGCACCAAGGCGTTCCAATTCCTTTGATATTTCCACGGCACCGTGTCCATAGGCATTAGCCTTGACACAAGCCAGCAGCAGCTTATCCGCTGGCAATGCTCTGCGAAAAGCCTCATAGTTGGCGCCAAGGTGATCCAGGTTGATTTCGGCCCGGGTCGATCTGTATTGTGCTTGCAAAATCCAGTCACCTTCTTCAATTGTTAGCCTGTAACATAACCTTTTACCATTCGGAATGTGGCAAAGTCCTTACTTCCAAAGGTTAATGGTAATGTTCAGAAACGTCGCTGTCAATGGCAGATGGCGTTTACCAGCATCCTCCACAAGGAACATGACTTCCAAGCGAGAGGTACACACCCCTAGACCTCGAATGAACAAAAGACGGATACGGGCGGAAGCAGAGTAAAATACACTCTAAACCGTCTGCATCCGTCTATAAAGTTTTATTTACCCGATTGATCCTGTATAGAAGCGGCAATTTGTATCATTTCGCTCACAGGCAGGTCAGCACTGGTAATACGGAACTCTATACCGTCATTCATCCAGGTCATCGTCTGCTGCTCGCTGCCCGTCAGAACGGCAAAGCTTCCTCCAATATCGACCAGTTCACCCGCAGCTAGTGATACAGCCCGATCCTTCGGACGCGCCTCCACAATCGTATAGTTATACGTTCCACTATACCGCAGCATAACCGCATGCGTACCATTATCCTCCAGCTCCGGCGTATCCTTGATCTGTACCCCGGCCGGCGTATAGGACGGTTCAATCAAACCGAACTCACCCATCACAGCTTCAGCAGCATCCGTGCCTGCCGATGTCCCTGTTGCTGCATCAGATGCATCCGGAGTTTGAGCTTGCTGTTGCGCCTCTGTATTGCCCGCTGTATCCGGCTTGGCCTCCGTATCCGTGCTGCCCGTCGCGTCCGCGCTATCCGGTTTTGACGTATTGCCTGTGGCAGCTCCATCCACCGACGCTTCTCCTGACGGCTGCTGTGGCTTCTCTCCTGCTGTTCCCTGCTCTTGTCCGGGTTCGCTGGACGTCACACCTGTCATACCATCAATCGTACCGGAAGGATCAAGCTGCCCGCTGGAATCCACGGCTCCGGCTGAGGGCGCTCCTTCACTTCCCTTGCCTGTTTTTCCAGAAGCCATATTGCGCTCCATATCAAAAGAGTCCTTGTCGAACTTCGTATCAAACGCAAATTGATCGAATTTCAGATCCACAACTACCTTGGCGTTCGCATCAGATACCTGTACCTGAGTGGGTGCATAGTTATTTTTGGACAGCCATATTTTTTGCCTTACCAGCGCGTGGCTGTTGTAGTTCGCCGCCACATCGAATACATAGGATTTATCGTCCGAGGCCAGTTGACGTGAGGCATCGCCAATAATGCTGCGAACCAGCGTTTCATACAAATATACCTGCCCCTGGTTGTTCGGCCAATCGCTTTTGAAGCGGAAGCTCTTGTTCAGACTGGGCGTCAATACGAATACACCCTCATCATTGCGTAACACGATCTGAGTAATGTCCTTTTTCTCGTTCGTCATGGCAATTCGGTAATAGGAAGGCTTGCGGTAGGAAATGTCCACCTTGTACTCCTGCGGCGTGTCGCCGGTATGCAGCGTCATCAAAGCTGTACCGTGGTAGCTGTTCAGGTCGCTCACCACGTCACTCAAATCTTTAACCACATCGTCCGCGCTCTTCTTGCCGCACCCGGCCAGCAGCAGCGTTACACACATGACCATGGCAAGCATCCATGAAATCCGGCGCATATCATCAACCCCTTCAGCACATGTTTTAAATGAATTAGTACATGTCTATGAAGAACTTGTTCGATTTATGCAGACTGGCATGACAAGCTTGAGAGCTTGGATGGCGATTTGTATTATTTTTATGCTCATTCCCACCACTGCTCCAGACTCCAAACGTACGTTGGATCACATGCTGAACAGCGCTCTCTGGCGTAGCCTGCCCGCTGTGCGTCAAGGCCGGGTGTATTTTGTAGAAGCAGACCGCTGGAATTGGAACGATGCCATGACCCGGCAAAAGCTGCTCACCGCACTGCCCAAGCTACTCGGTGCTTCCTCATAAAACGCCTAACATTTTTTGCGAAAATATTACATCAACCCCTGAATGCTCCCATCCGGCTCCAGCGACATATGCTCGGCTGCCGGGGATTTGGGTAGACCAGGCATGGTCATTGTGTTGCCCGTTTCCACGACCACAAAGCCTGCTCCAGCGGACAATGACACTCTGGACACGTGGATCGTAAAGCCCTCCGGTGCGCCTAGCAGAGACGGCTGATCTGAAAAAGAATACGGCGTTTTGGCCATGCATACAGGCAGTTGTCCAAAGCCAAGCTGCTCCATGCCGGACAACGCCCGTTTAGCCGCAGGAGTATATACTACCTCTGCCGCACCGTAAAGCTCCTTCGCAATGACACTAATTTTCGCTTGCAGATCAAGCGCATGATCATACAACGGTGCAAAATGGGCTTTGCCCTCTTCGAGCAGATTCAGCAGGCTTTGGGCCAACTTTTCTCCCCCTCTGCTTCCCTGTGCCCACACCTGAGATAGCTCTGCGGATACACCCAGCTTGCGGCATTCCGCGAAAATCAGTTCCAATTCGGCTTCGCTGTCCGTTACAAAATGGTTGACCGCTACCAGTACAGGCACGCCGAATTTTTGCAAATTCCGTACATGCCGATTCATATTGGCTAATCCAAGCTGTAATTGCTCCAGATTTTCCGCGTCCAGCTCATTTTTAGCTACACCACCGTTATATTTCAGCGCTTTGGCGGTTACGACCAGCACAGCCGCATCCGGCTGCAAACCGGACTGACGGCATTTGATATCAAAAAACTTTTCTGCCCCCAGCTCAGCCCCGAACCCGGCCTCCGTCACAACCACTTCTCCCAGCTTTAGAGCCAGCTTCGTACCGATCAGACTGCTGCATCCATGCGCAATATTGGCAAAAGGCCCACCATGCACAATGACGGGTGTTCCCTCCAGCGTTTGCACCAGATTCGGCTTTAATGCTTCCCGAAGCAACACAGCCATGCCTTCCACTGCTTGCAAATCCGCTGCCGTCACCGTTTCGCCCGCTTCGTTATATCCGATGACCATTCGACCCAAGCGCACTTTGAGGTCTTCGATATTTTCACTCAAACACAATACCGCCATCACTTCCGAGGCCGAGGTAATCAGAAAGCCGCTTTCTCTCACCGCTCCATTCCCTGTTCCCAATCCGGTTACTATACTTCGCAAACTCCGATCATTCATATCTACAGCCCGTTTCCACATAATTCGTTCCGGCTTCAAACGCAAAGCATTGCCATGAAACAAATGATTATCGATCATCGCTGCCAGCAAATTATGCGCCGCCGAAATCGCGTGAATATCGCCTGTAAAATGCAGATTAATATCCTCGGCCGGAACAATCTGGGCTTGTCCTCCCCCGGTTGCTCCCCCTTTCATGCCAAAGCAGGGGCCGAGCGACGGCTCCCGCAGCGCAGCTACGGTCTTGTGTCCCAGCGTATTCAGCGCCTGCGACAACCCAATGGTCGTTAGCGTTTTCCCTTCTCCCGCCGGAGTCGGATTCATTGCTGTGACCAGCACCAGCTTTCCGTTCGGACGATCCTTCACCTGCTCCCACAGGGACGGATTCAGCTTCGCTTTATATTTTCCATACGTCTCCAGATGCTCTTCTTCGATTCCTGCTTCTTTGGCTACCTCAATAATCCGTTTCATGCTTCGTTATGTACCCCCTGTTTTTAAGTCTGACCAATGGTGTCAAACACTGTATCGTTTTATTTTACCAAAGTGTGCCGCTTTTTGCGCTATGATTCATTTCATCGCAAACGTTGCTTTCCTGTGAGTTGTAAAAAAAGAGCATCCCCCGCCCAGATAGACTTTGGTGGATACTCTTTTGGCACTTCTGTTTAACGACCAGCTCTCCAATTAACTCGCAGCATTAGCAGCGTAATTTTCAGCAAGAAATCCTTTGGAAATCAGGACAGCTTGGGCTTTCTTGGTCGCAGGACCATAGCCTTGGGACAGCAGATCATTAATATGTAAGCGATTATAGATGAAGCAAAATACAAAGCTGGATAGCCCACTTCCAATCCCCTCTAAACAACGCAGGGAAAAACCGTAAAAGAGCGTGGTCCATAAAAAACCACTCTCTATATAGTCTTTTAGAACTACACAGATATATATTATAGCGGGAACAAGTGGAACCTATTTTCGAATAATCGCAATATTCTTAAACACTTTCTTGTTTATAATGCTTTTCCAAAACTTCTTTAAAAGCATCGACCGGATACTGGTATTGAACCGTTTTTAACACAATCCGGTTATTCCACTGGTTTTTTTCCAGCTCGCATCCATGCTCCATATCCAGTTCCTTCATGACAAAAATAATCTCTTCCAAGGTTCCCATCACACTATGGCTGTTCGTCGTAGTAGCCAGCATCTGCTTGCCTTCCTGTGTATACGCCTCTACAATTTGTTCATCAAAACCCTCACTGAGCATGAGCTCCTTCAAGGCTTGAACGAAAAGAGTTGGTAGATTTTTGTACTGCGCCTTTTTGATTCCGAACAGTGTGACACTCAAGCGGGATGCATCATGCATAAACACAATATTTTTTCTCCGATTAAGCAAAAACAAGTTGGCATGCCAACTATTCAAAGGCGGATAAATATCAACTTGAAGTGGTTCGATATCCCATTCCTTCAGCAGTTTTTGTGTTCCCCGTATGACAAACATCGTTGCTCTCCTTTATGACGGTCCTGTGCCGTAGCTCATGTTTCGATCATGTCCAATCTTTCGTATAAGGCATGTCCCGATTATCATAACACCGTATTCCAAATATCGGTTTGTAAACACTTTCAGTATAATATAGGAAGGTAGCGAATTTCCAGTAATTTGATTACATCTTATGCTGGGGATGGATAAAAAAATCTACTTCAGTGCATTAAAGTTGAGAATATTTTAGGTACATTTTATGTTGTGGTTAAAGTTGACGACAAAGGCGACACGACGGTAACCGCCTACGAATTTCAATACATCTCATGTTGTGGTTAAAGCGCAGCCTGTTCCGCAGCTCCGCCCGTGGTCTTGTTATTTCAATACATCTCATGTTGTGGTTAAAGGGCTGTAGCGTCGGACTTGACTGTTTCCCATATACCATTTCAATACATATCATGTTGTGGTTAAAGAACTCTAGCTTTCCAGTGTTCGGATTTACACAATAATTTCAATACATCTCATGTTGTGGTTAAAGCATAACCCGTCCTTTAACGCGGCATCAATTAGGTTTATTTCAATACATCTCATGTTGTGGTTAAAGCATGGAAAGCATTGCGAATACAACTTTGCCGCAAAATTTCAATACATCTCATGTTGTGGTTAAAGGTAGGAGTCACATCCATCGAATTGTAATGCATACCTTATTTCAATACATCTCATGTTGTGGTTAAAGGAAAGTGAAAATGCATGACTATGTAGAAGGTTCCTAATTTCAATACATCTCATGTTGTGGTTAAAGGGGAAATGTAAGTAGGCATGTTGTAGTCGTCGGTAGATTTCAATACATCTCATGTTGTGGTTAAAGGCGGCGGCACATCTAACCCAGGAGGTCCCGGCGCTGGATTTCAATACATCTCATGTTGTGGTTAAAGTCACACTTTGTTCCCGTATACTTCTTTGTATATGTAATTTCAATACATCTCATGTTGTGGTTAAAGTACGCAAGATCAGGTCATTGGAACGTTGCTTTTAAAATTTCAATACATCTCATGTTGTGGTTAAAGCTTAGAGGATAACGCAGGGATAACGGTTTCAGTATTATTTCAATACATCTCATGTTGTAGTTAAAGAATACTCACAAGATTTTATAAAATCCTCAGTACCCCATTTCAATACATCTCATGTTGTGGTTAAAGTTATAGTAAATGTACCTAAAGAAATTTATGAAGAAATATTTCAATACATCTCATGTTGTGGTTAAAGCTGGTTCGGCATTGGCGATTTTTATTTTGTTTGCCGATTTCAATACATCTCATGTTGTGGTTAAAGGTCGTCCTAAGCCAACTGTTACGGCTGTTGAATATCATTTCAATACATCTCATGTTGTGGTTAAAGTAAAATACCAGAGGTGTTAGGTCCTAGAGTTAATCAATTTCAATACATCTCATGTTGTGGTTAAAGGCGGTCGATACCGTTCGGCTCAGGTCTCCTTACATATTTCAATACATCTCATGTTGTGGTTAAAGTTGAAATGTGAAGAAGGATAAAGTTTTGGTTTTTCAATTTCAATACATCTCATGTTGTGGTTAAAGGGGGATAGGCATCGACTAAGTGAATTAGAAGAGCTAAATTTCAATACATCTCATGTTGTGGTTAAAGAAGAAGGGAAGAAGATAGGATGCGTAATGTAATTTTATTTCAATACATCTCATGTTGTGGTTAAAGTTTTATAATTCGTCTCGTTGTTAAGAAAATAAGGGAATTTCAATACATCTCATGTTGTGGTTAAAGACGAGCGCCGCCGTGTAAAAATTCCTTTTTCTCCATATTTCAATACATCTCATGTTGTGGTTAAAGACCGACCACGGGCTCGAACTGGATTCCCGGTTAAGTATTTCAATACATCTCATGTTGTGGTTAAAGTCCTGCACTCAATGGATAATATCCATAAAGCGTTTTATTTCAATACATCTCATGTTGTGGTTAAAGTCCTTTGTGTAGCAGCAGGCCACTGGTCGGACGCTTATTTCAATACATCTCATGTTGTGGTTAAAGAGGAGGGAACAGCCCTCCATAAGGGGGAGAGACACAATTTCAATACATCTCATGTTGTGGTTAAAGACCGAAAAAAGATGGCACGATCCGAATCAGAACTAAATTTCAATACATCTCATGTTGTGGTTAAAGCTTTGCGATACGCTCTGCTCACGGCTTCACCTCGTCATTTCAATACATCTCATGTTGTGGTTAAAGGGATGGAGGGACGCGATCATTGCAAGACTTAGGGATATTTCAATACATCTCATGTTGTGGTTAAAGCCGAAAGGGTTTGGTGCCGATGCCGACGATTAACATATTTCAATACATCTCATGTTGTGGTTAAAGATTACAGCAAGGAAATAAGGCCGCGGTGGAGTCTCGATTTCAATACATCTCATGTTGTGGTTAAAGAGAAAGTCAGCGAGCGTATATCATACCTTCGTGTCCAATTTCAATACATCTCATGTTGTGGTTAAAGTCATCACCATCATTAAGCTGTAAGCCCATGACGTACATTTCAATACATCTCATGTTGTGGTTAAAGTTAGCTCTTTCACTTTTAGTCGGACGACGAATTTTTCATTTCAATACATCTCATGTTGTGGTTAAAGGCTAGTAAAATCAAGCTTTTCTATTTTAACAATGTACATATTTTACTACAGCCACAAGGGTTTCGCAATTTTTTCCCAACCGTAGGTCGCTTCTTTCCAAATGTAAACAAAAACAGCTGTATCCCTTGTGGCTCTAAGTAATTCCCTATATCATGTCATTTAGAGGTTGGGAAAAAAGTTCTTCCTTGGCACCCCACCTTTTATGAACTGATCCCCAAAATTAGGAGGTGCTACACACACCTATGAACCCACACATACTTCTCATCGAAGATGATACAGCCATTGCCGAGATGCTGCTCAAAGCACTCAGCAAAGAAGGCTACACATTAACCACCGCCTATGACGGGGAAGAAGGGCTGCTTGCTTTTGAACGTCACACCTATGATCTGGTATTGGTGGATCTGATGATGCCCAAGGTGGATGGTATGGAGGTCATCCGTCGAATCCGTACCCACAGCGCTGTGCCAATTCTGATTATGTCAGCCAAGGACAGTGACGTGGATAAAGCGCTTGGACTGGGCTTCGGGGCAGACGATTATATCGCCAAGCCTTTTTCGATGGTAGAAATGACGGCACGTATTCAGTCTGCCATCCGCAGAGCCACTACCTATGCACGACAGCAACAGCAGGAGGAACAGCCGAAAGCACAGGTCCTGACCTACGGAAATCTGCGCATTGATTTTGATCATTTTATGGTCACCCGCAACGGAATCCAAATTCAGTTAACAGCTAAGGAATCTGATATTCTGAAGCTATTTGTCACCCATCCGAACCGTGTATTTACCAAAGCGCAATTATACGGGTTTATCTGGAAAGAGGATTATATGGGTGACGAAAACGTGATTAACGTCCATATCCGCCGCCTGCGTGAGAAAATCGAAGAAGACCCCTCCCACCCTGTTCATATCAAGACCTTATGGGGCATCGGCTACAAATGGGAGAACGGCTGATATGAACATCGCGAGCATTTCTGAATGGATCGTCGTTCTCATCTTGTCCGTCGTTATTGTATGGCTCTGGCGGGAACGGGTGGCCCAAAAGCGCAAAATAAAGGATATCCGAAACGCACTGGAACGAATTGTAACTGTTAATCATGCGGAAAAGCTGCTATATGTCACAGGTGATACCGAGCTGCAAAGGCTCATGACGGAAATTAACCGTCTGCTGGACTTGAATTTAAGAGTGTCTGTGGATTACAACCGAAGCCAAATCGCCATGCGCAAAATGATTTCAAACATTTCTCACGACCTTAAGACCCCGCTTACGGTGGTGCTCGGGTATGCCGAGATGCTGGATGCCGATCCGCATATTTTGCCGGAAGAACGTGCAAAGCTGTTATCCAGGATTCATCAAAAGACAAGCGAAGCGATTGAGCTGATCGGAAGCTTTTTTAGCTTGGCGAAGCTGGAGGCTAATGATACGGATATTCCGTTGACCCGGCTGGAGGTGGGAGAGCTGTGCAGACGCAGCATTTTGCAGTTTTATGATCTGCTGACCGCGCAGGGGTTTGCTGTGCATATTGATATCCCAGAGCACCCCATTCATGCTTTGGGGAACGAAGGAGCGATTGGGCGGGTGCTGAACAATCTGATCTCGAATGCGATTCGCTACGGTGCCGATGGCCGGACGCTGGGACTGACTCTAACGGAACAGCAGGACACGGTGCGTATAGAGGTATGGGATCGGGGGCAAGGCATACAGGAGCCTGAGCAGGACAAGGTTTTTGAACGCATGTACACGCTTGAGGATTCCCGCAACAAGGCGATACAGGGCAGCGGGCTGGGTCTTACGATTGCCAAGCGTCTGGTTGAGACGATAAACGGAGAGATTCATTTGAGCAGCATACCTTATGAGCGGACGGTCTTCTCTTTTACACTGAAAAAAATCAACTATTAATCGAACTTAATAATTTTGTAAGAAACGGGAAAGAAAAATGAACATTTCGCCCTTTATCCTTGAATTATCAACAGTATACGAAGGGAGAACACCCATGACTTACATATTACGGACGCATCAACTGACCAAGGCCCTGAAGGGCAACGAAATTGTAGCGGGGGTCAGCATGAATGTGCGCCAGGGGGAAACTTATGGCTTTCTCGGTCCCAATGGGGCGGGCAAGACAACGATTATGAAAATGATTACGAACCTGCTCAAGCCGACCTCGGGTGAGATTGAATTGTTCGGTGAAAAATTAACGCCAAAGTCGTACCACCTGCTCGGCCGGATGGGCTCGATTATTGAATACCCGATTTTTTATGACAGGCTGACGGCCCGGCAAAATCTCGAACTTCATTGTGAATATATGGGCTATTATAACAAGCAGGCTGTTCGGGATGCACTGGAGCTGGTGAACCTGCGAAACGCAGATGACAAGCCGGTAAAGGATTTTTCACTGGGGATGAAGCAGCGTCTCGGGATCGCCCGAGCGATTGCGACCAAGCCGGAGTTGCTGATTTTGGACGAACCCATTAATGGGCTGGACCCGGTAGGGATCAAGGAAATCCGCCAATTGTTCCACATGCTGTGCAAGGAATATGGTATGACGATCCTTGTGTCCAGCCACATTTTAGTGGAAATTGAGCAAATTGCCGATACGGTGGGTGTGATTAATCACGGTCGACTGATTGAGGAAGTATCGATGGAACAGGTGCGGGAAACCAATACGGAATACATCGAATTTACGACCAATGACTGCAAAAAAGCGGCCTACGTCCTCTCCCATCACCTGAATCTGACGAATATTCGAGTGCTAAACGATCAGAATATACGCATTTACGATACAAGTGTACCACAGAAGCAAATTACGAAAACGCTCATTTTAAATGAGGTAGAGGTGGATTCCATCCACCAAAAAAACAGTACGCTGGAAGACTACTTCGTGCGGCTGTTACATGGAGGTGAACCCCATGCTTAAACTGATGCAACTAGAGCTGAAAAAGTTTCATTTGGCGGGATATATCCGTTCGGTGCTGATTGCCAACGCATGTATTTTAGGCCTGTTCATCATTATTGCGCTGGACAGCCAAAGTGAAGGAGTGCCCGAATTTACACGGTACGCTGAGCTTTTGGACCTCCTGGACTATATGGTCAGAGCCACATTTATTATTTTTGCCTCCGTCCTGCTGTGCCGCTTTATTGTGAGCGAATTTAAGTCCAAGTCGATTAACATCTTGTTCATGTACCCGATTGACCGCAAAAAGCTGATGGTCGCCAAACTCTTAATCGTGTTGCTGCTTACGTTCATGTCCATTATTTTATCGGAAATCATCATTACGGCGGCCCTTCATCTATTAAATCAGTTCGTTGTTATTGTACCGGATAAGCTTAGCCTCACTATACTAGGACAACAATCAGTGCGGACACTGATCAATGCGGTTGCAGCAAGCTTTATGGGGCTGGTTCCGCTGTACATGGGAATGCGAAAATACTCGATACCTACCACCATTGTGAGCTCGATCCTGATCGTAGCCCTGCTGTTTTCGAATAATAACGGCGCTACACTTAGCTCCATTGCGCTTGTGCAGATCGGGTTCGCCGCGCTGGGAATGCTCGTAGCTTATGCAGCCATCCGCCGCATCGAGTATAAGGATATTACCTCGTAATATGTAATTTTGTGAAACGCTTTCAAGAAATGAATGAAAACCTTTGTTCGATGTACACATATTTTTCACTGGACTTCATTCTAAAACAGGTATATCCTATAGGAGAAATTAAAAAAACGGAATAAGGATCTTCGGGGTAGGGTGTGATTCCCAACCGGCGGTATGGCTCATGGAGCTAAGCCCGCGACTCTGTATCTGGTAACAAGATACGGACTGATTTGGTGAGATGCCAAAGCCGACGGTAAAGTCCGGATGGAAGAAGATCGAAGCATGAACATGCCGCAAGTTAAATGAAATTGCTGCGTTATTGGTTTTGCAGCAATTTCATTTAACTTGCATACAGCGGCAAGTTTATTTGATCAACCCCCGTCTTGCATGGCCTATCGCCATGGACGGGGGTTTCTGTGCCACCGGTCCTGTATTCGCAAGGAGCTAATTGAGTATGAGTCAATCATCAACTGTACTAACATCCAAAGGTTTTGATCGTAGCTCCCACATGAAAAGCGGTTTTTGGCTAGTCGCGATTGGAGCGGCCTTGTGGGGCGCGGACCCGCTGTTTCGTATTATTTTGCTCAAATCATTTACCTCTACACAAATTGTGCTGATAGAGCATGTGCTGCTCTTTATCGCCCTGGCACCCGTGCTGTGGAAGCATCGCGAGGAGCTTAAAGCGGTACGGCTTCGTCAGATTTTGGCTATTTTGTTCGTTTCGTGGGGCGGCTCGGCTCTAGCCAGCGTGATTTTCACGATGGCACTCAGCAACGGTGATCTTAACGCTGTGCTGCTGCTCCAAAAGCTTCAACCGTTGGTCGCTATTATTCTGGCCCGCGTTATATTGAAGGAAATGCTGCCGCGTCATTTTGGAATATTAATTGTCGTGGCTCTGTTCGGGACGTATCTTCTTACCTTCGGCTGGTCGCTCCCCTTCGGACATGTTCATGATTTCATCCACGTCGGCAGTCTGCTTGCACTAGGAGCAGCGGTCCTGTGGGGCGGTTCGACAGTAATGGGAAGCTACTTGCTTCGTTCGATGAAATATGAGACGGTGACCTCCCTGCGCTTCATGGTAGCTCTCCCTCTGCTGATCGTTCTCACCTCTGTGGAGCATGCACCTTGGAATATGCCTGCTGGCACATGGGCGGGCGCAGCAGTGATTATCAATCTGTTGCTGCAGGCGCTGCTCCCTGGTCTTCTCAGCCTGTTACTGTATTACAAGGGCCTCAGTACGACCAAGGCGTCTTATGCCACGATGGCAGAACTAAGCTTCCCGATGGTCGGTGTTGTAATTAACTGGATGGTTTTCCAGCAGATCGTTACGGTAGCGCAATTGACTGGCTTTATGCTCATCTGGATTACGCTCTTTATGATTTCTCGTCAGCAAAAAGATTAACAGGTTCAATGTTCCTTTCATGACTCACCCAAGCCAAATCGAGAAGATGCTTTTGCATCTCCGATTTGGCTTTTTATGTATAAATATAATATATAACATGATACTTTAGAACTATTTTTAGATAAAAACGTGCAAAACAAGCAGCTATTTATCTTTTTCCATAGATTACATCTATAAAATTCATCGGTTTCTGTCGAATAAAACAATGTAGTGATTATCAGACACAGAGGAGCAAGAATATGACTAAAGCAAAACATACAGTTCCATGGTGGAGCAGGTTTCTCAAACAGTTCTATTTAATGAGGACAAAATTAATTGTAGCTTTTATGGCAGTCCTATTGATTCCCAGCATACTAATTGGATACTTTTCTTATCAGGGCGCTACGACGCAACTCAGTCGGCAAATGGGCGGTTCCGTGTACACGAATCTGTATCTGATCCGAAGTAATGTCAATCAGTATGTATCTCCCATTATGAAAGACGTTGACGTGCTATCCACTGAAATCCATTCTGATTCCATTGATTCCAACGAAGAGGCTCTTCAGAAAAAATTGGATGTCATCGTCAAAGCTCATCCCGAATTAGATGCTGCGCTCCTCGGCAATGAGGAAGGACAATACATTCGTACGCCGAAAAAAGAATCAACCGATTATGAGCCCAGGGAGAGACCGTGGTACAAAAATGCGATGCTGCAAAAGGGTAAAGTATTCGTTGGTGCTCCGCTTGTGAGCCCCACGACAGGAAATCTAGCGATTGCTGTATCGAGAACGCTGGAGGACGGTCAAGGAGCTATTGCGTTGAGTTTGAATCTGGACAAGATGAGTCAAAACCTGCAATCTGTTAAGATTGGCGAGCGCGGGGGACTTTTTATTGTTGATTCTAATCATAAAATTGTAGCTGGAGCTGGAACGGCTTTTAAAAATACAGGCAAAAAACCGGCAGACACCATTGAGGGACTTCCCAAAGTAGAGAAAACCGCTCAAAATGATACTCCTTCCATATCACAAATGCAATTTATGAATAGAGATATGCTGGCCTTTACACTCAAGGACCCTGTCACCGGGTGGAATATTATCGCACTATCGGATCTGGAGGATTACAGTGATGCTGCCCAACCGATTTTGAAGCAAAGTCTGATTGTGATTATGATTTCCATACTGGTCGCTGCTGTTATCATCTTTCTCATGATTCGCTCTTTCCTGATCCCGCTGCGAAAGCTGCAAGCAGGAACACGTATCGTCCGTGACGGCAACCTCACCGCACGAGTCAATCTGTCCGGCAAGGATGAATTCAGCGAGCTGGCGCAAAATTTTGACCAGATGACACATGCACTGCATACGATGGTTTCCGAGGTCAACCAAACGTCGTCCCGACTCGCGTCCTCCTCCCTGATGATCAAGGAAAGCACGGAGCAAACGACGGAATCCGTACAGCATGTAGCGGAAACGGTTATGGAATCCGCAGAAAATGCGACCACCAGTGCAGAGGCATCCGAACAAACGGCCAATGCCGTCGAGGAAATGGCGAAGGGTGTCAGCACCATTGCGGAATCGGCAAGCTCCATCGTAGATTCAGCAGGACAGACTGAGCATGACGTAGCCAAAGGTAGCCAAATGATCGGTAGCGTACGCACACAGATGGACCGCATTCTGGAAGCTGTGACCCAAACAGCCAGCCTGATGGATGAGCTGTCACAGCTCTCTGACGATGCAAAGCAGATGAATAGCGCGATTGCTGCTATTGCCAAGCAGACCAACCTGCTGTCGTTGAATGCGTCGATTGAAGCCTCCAGAGCAGGCGAAGCCGGGCGTGGATTCGCCGTAGTAGCCATCGAGGTTCGCAAGCTATCGGAGCAATCCAAGGAAAGCGCGGATTCCATCAGCCAGATCATTACACAGATGCTCGATCTGATCCAGCGTTCCACGGCTACGATGAACGGTAATGTCCGTAACCAAGTGGGCGAAGGACTGCGTATTAGTCAAGATGCAGAAGGTGCCTTCACGAATATTGAGCGCTCCACCTCTCATATTGTGGAACAGATTCAAAGCGTATCCGCAGCCGCTGAACAAATTTCGGCCAGTACGGAAGAGGTTTCGGCTACTGTTACCCATCTGGCAAGCCTGTCCCGCAATTCGGCGGATAGCTCACAGACGACCTCCGCAGCCGTTCAGGAGCAAATGGCGGCGATGGAAGAAATCGCTTCTTCCTCTCAGGAGCTGTCCAACATGGCGCAGGATTTGCAAGAGCTGGTGAAGCGATTCAAGATTTAGTTTCTGCGATACATCTGCACCTGTTCAACCTATAAAAGCCTTCGTCCGTATACAAATTTACGGGCGAAGGCTTTTATTATGTTAGGCTGTTGGATGATATCTTAATACTTGGCTCAGATGCTCATCTGTCCTGTCAACTGGCGGCGTCTATCCCCTTCAGGGTCGTGCTCCACCTTAATATCCTGATGGAAAATAGCTGTAGTCCGCTCTTCCCTGTCGTACATTGGCCAAGCCCCCTCCGACAGCACAGGCTTCCCATCACGTGCAAAAGCAACCCATGCCTGCTGCATATCTTGAGCCAGCTTCTGCATAGAGGGATGAACGTCCAATCCGAGCTTACCTAGCAGCTCCAGATTATCGAAAACAAACGCAATTTCTGCACCGTGAACCGCTTGTCCAAAGGTAGGATGCCCCGGCAATGTCCAGTCAAAACGGTACATCCACACCGGGGCATGTACAGCTTGTGCAACCGCCAGAGCCAGCGCAGGCCGCCAGAAGAACAGATCCGTTAGCATTTGCGCCTGTCCCTCAATTGTAACCGAAAAAGGTTCTATCAGGTCGCCAATGTCTGACATGCCCGTCATCATTTCCAATGTCTGGCTCGCCATCGATTTGTTCATCAGATGGGATTCCTTGCGGATAAAGTAAGCACCCTCATGCAAATTCGTTCCGATCAGAACGGATACCTGCTTGGCTGATCCTTTGGCAATCGCAGATAAAGGTACGTCAGGCAAGGTCACACCGTCCACGACGGGTTGATAGCGCATCGCCAGCTCCGGGCCGATCATTTCATGCGTCTTGGCCATGGCAAGCATGAGCGCCTCCGTCGGCAGCGTAAACAAACGTTCCGGATGCAGGGTGTCCACCCCCAACTGCTGGAGATACGCAGCCGTGACTTGCTCAGCCTGTGAAGTCGGTAACACCTGCGATGCACCGCTCTGCAAAATAGCACGCCGGAACAGGCCCTCTGCGGCCGGCATAGCCAATAACGCGGCAATACTCATAGCTCCCGCTGATTCACCGAACACCGTCACCTCGTCCGGGTTACCGCCAAATGCGGCGATATGGTCCCTGACCCATTCCAAGGCAGCAATCTGATCCAGTAGTCCCGCATTAGAGGTGAGGCCATTTCCCCTTGGAGTCAGATGCAAAAATCCTAACGGTCCCAACCGATAATTGAGCGTAACGACGACAACATCGCCATTTTCCGCCATCCGTGCCCCATCATATAATGGAACAATTCCCGACCCGGTTACAAAGGCTCCGCCGTGAATCCACACCATCACGGGTCGTCCCTTTGCAGGTGCCTTCGAAGCAGGCGTCCAGACGTTCAGGTACAAGCAGTCCTCCGACTGCTCAGGCGGCTCCACCAGATTCCCGGTCATACTCTCAGCAGATGGCATAGGCTGCGGACAGATCGGCCCAAAGCGCGTTGCATCTCGTACCTCTTCCCAAGGCTTCAAAGGCTGAGGCGCGTGAAAACGCAGTTCCCCCACAGGAGGCTGTGCATATGGGATGCCCTTCCATACATGATATCCACTCACCGTTTCCCCACGAAGCTGACCCAGGCGGGTATGTACTGTAATACTTTCCATATATCAAGTCTCCTTTAACCTGTATGTTCAGTATTAAATATTCAACACAGCGTTATATCAATCATTTCATATTTCTATTATACCCTTTGCGCAGGCCCAAACCAAAAATCGAACAAAGCTAATCCAAAATCAACAAAGCCAAACACAAAAAAATGCCGGGAACGCTTTCTACGCTCCGGCATTTTTATGGAAACAAAAGAGGATAAGCGATTAATCACGAACCTCTTCTTTGGGAATCAGCTTGTATATTTCTTCGCTTTCCATCGAATCAATCAGTCGGTCCAGCCACTTGTAATAGGCCACAGCCTGCTTCATTTTCAAACGATCCTGCTGGAGAACAGCCTTAAATTCCTCATATTCCCCATCCCGCTCCAGCAATCTGTCCAGCTCCTCAATGGCCTTGCGTAGCACCAGCAAGTTCGTTTCAACCGCTTTTCTCCATTTAATAGCAAAGAAGTCTGTGAACGTTTGATGCCAGTCATATTCGACTTCATACAAATCCTTGCGTGAGCCTTTGCTCCACACCTTGTTGACCATTTTCAAATCCAGTAGTGTTCGGACACCGGTACTCATGCTCGTTTTGCTCATTTCCATTTCACGGCCCATTTCGTCCAGCGTCATCGGTTTATCCGCAAAAAAAAGCAAGCCGTACAAATGCCCCGTAGATAGAGTGATCCCATACAAGTCCATATTTTTACCTATAGCTTCTATGACACGTTTGCGAATTTTTTGCAGCGAAGCCTGCTGCTCATCACCTAACTGGTACAAGCTCATGCTTGCAACCTCCTAATTTTAGAGCATTTTGCCTAAGATCGTATGAACGACTTTTACCCGTAACCGATTGGCTTTGACGCAACACATGAAATCTTTCAATTAAAAATGAAATGTTTCAAAAACAAAGCTTCTGTCTATATTACAACAGCATGGGTCGTTCAAAATCACAATTCGCAAAATTTCTAATGATAGTAAACTTTTAAAATTATGGATATATATTAATCTTTTGCTTATGGTTATATTTCATTGTCTATTTTAAAAAAAGAGCTATCGGTTGTAAAGTTCCGGATGTTTGAGCATTCTAAAGAACAAAGGAGCATATGGCAGGAAACTTTGTACAGTTTTTTCTGTACGTACTTTATGAACAGTTTTTTTGTTTGAAAAGTAAGCAATGCTTCTGTTACAATTAATTTTGTCATTAACCGTTCAGGATGTTCAAAATGTTGATTTTTATACTCATTCCTTAATGTAACACGGGGTTAATACCAAGCAAAGTATAGAAAGAAGAGGTGTATGTATGACGATTTTGGAAGTCAAAAATGTCAGCAAACTCTTTGGTCCTCACGCAGAGCAAGGTGTTCCGCTTCTGGAGCAAGGCTGGGGCAAGGAAAGGCTGGCGAAAGAAAAACAAATTACCGTTGGTGTCAATAAGGCCAACATGGAAATTAAGCAAGGTGAAATTTTCGTGATTATGGGCCTCTCAGGCAGTGGCAAGTCCACTTTAGTGCGAATGCTAAATCGCTTGATTGAGCCTACCTCCGGTGAAATTCTGGTCCACGGCAAGGATCTCCGTAAGATGAACAAAGAACAACTCCGCGAAGTTCGCCGTAAAACCATCAGCATGGTTTTTCAAAAATTCGCCCTGTTCCCACATCGGACTGTATTGGAAAATGTAGAATACGGCCTTGAAATACAAAAGGTAGAAAAAACGAAACGCCAGGAAAAAGCACAGCAAGCGTTGGAACTGGTTGGTCTTAAAAACTGGGGCGATAAAATGCCCGATGAACTGAGTGGCGGTATGCAGCAGCGTGTCGGGCTGGCACGGGCGTTGGCTAATGACCCTGAAGTGCTTTTGATGGATGAAGCATTCAGCGCACTGGACCCCCTCATTCGCCGTGACATGCAGGATGAGCTGCTGGAGCTTCAAGATAAAATGAAGAAAACGATTGTGTTTATTACCCATGACCTGGATGAAGCGCTGCGGATCGGTGACCGGATTGCATTGATGCGGGACGGATCGGTCGTGCAGATCGGTACACCGGAAGAAATTATGATCCAACCGGCTAACTCTTATGTAGCCCGCTTCGTCGAGGACGTGGATCTGTCCAAGGTACTGACGGCTGCTCATGTCATGCTTCGTCCAGAAACGATCACAATGGATCGCGGTCCGCGTGTTGCTCTGGAATTGATGCGGGAACGCGGGATTTCCAATCTGTTCGTCATTGACCGCACCAAGAGGCTTTTGGGCGTTATCAATGCTGAAGATGCTGTCCATGCGCTGCGCAACAATTTGAAAATTGAAGATATTCTCATGACGGACGGACCGCAGGTTGCTGCTGAAACCGTCATTAATGACTTGTTCGAAATTACAAGCTCGTCCAAGGTCCCTCTGGCTGTGGTCGATGACAAACAGAAGCTGTTGGGTGTTATCGTCCGTGGAGCTTTGCTGGGCGCACTTGGCGGAGATGTAACCACCACGAAGGAGGTGAATGTCCTTGATACCGAAACTGCCAATCGCTGAGTGGATTCAGACTATTGTAGACTGGATGGGTATTCATCTGGCCGGATTGTTTAATGTTATTTCTTCTGTTATTGAAGCTGTTGTAGGCTTTTTCTCTGGCCTGTTCATGCTTCCGCACCCTCTGGTGTTCATTGTGATCATCGGGATTATCGCGTTTATGATTGGCCGGGTTCAGCTTACGCTGTTTACCGTCATCGGCTTCCTGCTAATTGATAATCTCGGCTATTGGAGCGAAACGATGAATACGCTCGGACTGGTCATTACGTCCGCACTCGTATCCATTGTCATCGGGATTCCAATCGGGATCTGGTGTGCATATAGCAAAACGGCGTCACGTATTATTACGCCTTTGCTTGATTTCATGCAGACGATGCCTGCGTTCGTATATTTGCTGCCTGCGGTTACCTTTTTCAGCCTTGGTGTTGTACCGGGCGTAATCGCATCTGTTATCTTCGCGATCCCGCCAACCATTCGCATGACGAATTTGGGGATTATGCAAGTGTCGGGTGAATTGGTCGAAGCCTCCGACGCATTCGGTTCAACCTCGGCGCAAAAGCTGTTCAAAGTACAACTGCCGCTGGCTATGCCAACCTTGATGGCTGGTATTAACCAGACGATTATGCTGTCACTATCTATGGTTGTTATTGCTTCTATGATCGGTGCGGAAGGTATTGGTGCCGTTGTTTACCGTGCCGTGACACAGCTGCAAATTGGTAAAGGTTTTGAGGCCGGATTGGCTGTCGTTGTTCTGGCTATCGTGCTTGACCGTTTCACGCAGAACCTGTTCAAACCAGCAAAAAGAGGCAAAAGCCGCGTATCCACCAAACAAAAGGTATGGATTACCTCTGCGGTTACGGCTGTCATTCTGATCGCTGGCGCATCGCAATATTTTGTTGGATCGAACCATTCTGCATCTGGCAAAGGAAACGCTGCTGCCAACCCGGTTGGCGAAGAAGTCGGCTACAAAATTATCGGAATTGATGCCGGGGCAGGTATTATGAAATCAACTGCCAAGGCGTTAAAGGACTACAAATTGTCCGACTGGAAGCTGGTGGAAGGTTCCGGTGCAGCGATGACTGCAACACTGGACAAAGCCATAAAAGCGAAAAAACCGATCATTATTACAGGTTGGACGCCGCACTGGATGTTCAACAAGTATGATCTCAAATATTTGGAAGACCCTAAAAAATCTTATGGTGAGGCCGAGGGTATTCATACGATTGCCCGTAAAGGACTGCAACAGGATGCTCCTATCGCTTACGAGTTTCTAAAGCGGTTCAAATGGACACCGGAAGACATGGGTGAAATGATGGTTGCTATTCAAGGCGGAACCAGCCCTGAGCAAGCTGCCGAGGATTGGGCTGAAAAGCATGCCGATAAGGTGCAGGAATGGACCCAAGGACTGCAGCCTGTCAATGGTGACACCTTCAAGCTGAGTTATGTGGCTTGGGATTCTGAAATTGCCAGCACGAATTTGCTGAAATATATTTTGGAAAACAAATTGGGCTACAAAGTGACCGCGTTGCAAGTTGAAGCAGGTCCAATGTGGACGGGTGTCGCCAGTGGTGATGTGGATGCTTCACCAGCTGCATGGCTGCCATTGACACATGCGGATTATTGGGCTAAATACAAGGATAAGCTCGATGATCTGGGCGCTAATATGACGGGTGTCAAAACGGGCTTGGTCGTTCCAGCTTATATGAATGTTAAATCTATTGCTGATTTACAAGGCAACGGAACTGGTTCGACTGCTCCTTCTGCCGCTGCGGGGGACTTTGGCAAGGAGGTCGGATACCGTATTGTCGGTGTCGCCCCCGGCGACGGGTTGATGAAGCTGACCGCCAAAGCCATGAAAGACTACGGCCTGTCCGACTGGAAGCTGCTTGAAAGCTCCGGGGCTGCTATGACAGCTACACTGGATAAAGCGATCAAGGCCAAGCAGCCCATCGTTGTAACAGGCTGGACTCCTCACTGGATGTTTAACAAGTATGATTTGAAATACTTGAAGGACCCTAAGAAGGCATATGGTGATAAGGAAGAAATTCATACGATTGCCCGCAAAGGCTTGAAACAGGATGCTCCTGTTGCTTATGAATTTCTAAGCCGCTTCAAGTGGACTGCCGAAGATATGGGTGAAGTGATGATCGCCATTCAGGACGGTACTGCCCCGCAGCAGGCCGCCAAGAACTGGGCCGATAAGCATCCAGACAAGGTGCAGGAATGGATCAAGGGCTTGCAGCCCGTCCATGGCGATCCTTTGAAGCTCAGCTACGCTGCGTGGGATTCTGAAATTGCCAGTACGAATGTATTAAAATATGTATTGGAGCAAAAATTGGGCTACAAAGTGACTGCCCTTCAGGTAGAAATCGGCCCCATGTGGACAGGCGTTGCAGGCGGGAGTGTGGATGCTACCGCTGCTGCCTGGCTTCCACTGACGCATGCTGATTACTGGGCTCAGTACAAGGATAAGGTGGACGACATTGGAACCAGCATGACCGGCGTTATGTCTGGACTCGTAGTTCCATCCTACGTACCCATTGATTCTATTGAAGACTTAAAGACGCAATAATATTTCATTCAGCCAGTACGATATAGCACTTAAAACTAAAAGGCAGACCAGGAGTAAGAATCTGATCTGCCTTTTTAATATACATACATATTTAGGGTCGCTCTTAATCTTTTTAGCCTTTAAGTGTAACTCCCTCTTGAGCAGGCACATCGGCATGCTGGTCTGCTGTCTGACGCTGTCTAAAAAATAGCGGATAGATGGCGAAGGATACCAGCAGACTTACACAGCCAATAACGCCAAGCGCAATCGTATCCTTGATAACGAACGTGATATCCAGCCCTTTAAGGGTAATATTGCGTACAGCATCCAGAAAATACGTCAGTGGCAATATTTCAGCAAGCCCCCTCAAGAAGCCGGGCATGGCTTCCAGCGGCCACGTATAGCCTGACAGCATAAAGGAAGGAACGGCAATCAACATGAGGGTTTGGGTCGCATCCACTCTTGTCTTGGAAAAGAGACTGAACAGGAACCCTAAACCACACAAGGCAAAGTTAAAGGCCAGCGACACCAGAATCAGCGGCAGCACCTGCCCCCTGAACGGGATATCAAAGCATAGGGCGCTAATACTGAATACAGTCAGCACATTAAAGGCTCCCGCCACATAATACGGTGTCAGCTTGGCAATCCCGAGTCGCCAAGGGGTATTTTTCCAAGCGGCAAATCTTCCCCAAGTCCCTGCCTCCTTATCCCGCGTACAGGACAACGCAATGCCGAGCAGCAAGCACTGCTGGAGAGCCGCAGAAATGACCCCTAACGGCATGAACAGCTTGTAATCATATACCGGGTTGAACAGCACTCTGGACCGGAACGGGATGGTACTCAGCGTTGAAGCGGCCTGATCGGCGTTCATTCCCTTTTGCTTCATGGAATTGATCGAAACCCCGGCGCTCACGCTACTAATGACCTGATTGGCAATTCGGCTGGCGCTGTTGGAATACATCATGTTACTGCCGTCAATCAGGGTCAGCACGGGCGGGTTCTCCCCATGCTTAAGCCGGGTGGTGAAATTGTCGGGAATGACGATGCCGACCTTGGCTTCCCCGGTTTCCACCTGACGAACCACATCCTCCTGATTGGTGGCATGCCGTGTAACGGCAAACGAATCTGTCACATCGAACGCCTGAATGATCTGGCGACTGAGCTGTGAATTGTCTCCGTCATACACCGTGACAGGCATCTCAGTAATCCGCTGATGAGAATAAAGAAAGCCGAACATGATTGTATACACAATCGGCGTAATCAGCAGAATAGCCATAAAGCGTCGATCCCGGAAGATGCTCAGCCATTCTTCACGAAACACATCGCGGATACGAAGTCTTTCCTGTTGATCCTGCATATTACTGCGCCCCTTTGCCTGTAAACAGAACCGTGGAGCCTGTCGGAACCGAAGCCGCAAGATCAGGCAACGCTACTTTAACGCCAAAGGAACGTACATCCTTATCACCGGAGCTTTGGCTCGGCTTTTGAATAGCGAAGTCGGCAGCCGATTCCAGCAAAATAACTTTACCTTTCAGCTCCTTGCCGCCCGACAGCAGTTTAACTTTCACCGTATCCCCTGCTTGAAGACCGTTCAAAGACGTTTCCGGCACATAGAATTTGGCCCAACGCTGCGTCGAAGTTTCAATCGTATAGACCGGGAAGCCTGCACTGGCCATTTCGCCCAAGCTGAGCGATTTGGATTTTACAATGCCGTCCTCAGATGCGCGTAGCGTGGTGTAGCTCAAGTAGGTCTGAGCTTCCTGAAGGGCAGCTTCCGCCTGAGCTACTTGTGCGTTGGCACCTGCAACCGTCGACTGTGCCTGCTCTACCGTGGATTGCGCCGCCTTCACAGCGGATTGCGCCTGTTCTACCGAAGCCTGTGCGGCTTTGACATCCTCTTGCTGTAAAGTAACCTTACCTGCTCCTGCCTGTGCTTCCTTCACCGCAGCCAATGCCTGACGGTATTGTGCTTCAGCCGCCGTAATTTCTTCCTTGCGGCTTTCC
>NZ_ASRY01000012.1 GCF_000520815.1 Paenibacillus maysiensis
AAATCGTTATTATAGTTAAAAAATTATGTAATTGAGAAACAAGTAGTAAAATACATTTGTTTTATCGCTCATAATTGTACCATTTTTTAGAATAAAATCATACACCTTTCAGATATTTACTTAAGATACCTTTTCGGATAGTTTGCAAAGATTTCTTGATTAAGGGTATCATCACCTGATTGAACATTGATACTCATTTTCCTTTATGTATTATCAGCAGATTTAGCTCAAAATTGATGTATGTAACAGTCGAACAACGTCCACAATTTGCATATGGTATCGAGTCAAAAATTATAGTTGAGTCGCAGAGTGGAAGTGCTAGGAGCATATTTGTGGAAAATGAATGGTAATTTGATTTTAA
>NZ_ASRY01000013.1 GCF_000520815.1 Paenibacillus maysiensis
GTGCGGGTATACGTCACGTCCACCGGCCGCACGGAGACGCTGCCGCTGGAGCAATACATTGTCGGCGTAGTAGCCGCCGAAATGCCGCCCAGCTTTGAGGGCGAGGCGTTGAAGGCGCAGGCCATTGCCGCGCGTACCTTCATTGCCCGGCGTTTGGTGGCTGATGACACCAGCGGCGCTCCGGCGGGAGCAGATGTGACCGATACGGTTAAGCACCAAGCTTACATTTCCAAAGCCAAACTTAATAGAGAGTGGGGGCATTCTGGAAAATCCGCAGAACTGGCCAAAATCCGGCAGGCTGTACGCGACACCAAGGATACGATCATGGTATATGAGGGCAAACCGATTACCGCTTCCTTTTTTTCTACCAGTAATGGTTATACTGAAAATTCAGAGGATGTATGGGCCAAGGCTGTGCCCTATTTACGGAGCGTATCAAGTCCATGGGACAAGCAGTTGGCCCCCCGTTATACAGAGACCGTCACACTGAGCCGTCAGAATGTGTTTGATAGATTGGGATTGAGCCGTACGGCGATAGCCGCTTCTACTGGAGGAGGGAGTATGCCGGAAATTCGGGTACTTTCCAAGACAAAAGGGCATCGGATCAAGCAGATCGAAGTAGGAGGCACTGTTTTTATAGGACCGGAAATCCGAAAAAAGCTGGGGCTACGTTCTGCTGAATTTACGTGGAGGGCGGAAGGGGATCAGATCGCCATTACAACCTACGGCTACGGACATGGAGTTGGTATGAGCCAATGGGGAGCTAACGGAATGGCCAAGGAAGGACATACCGCCACTCAAATTCTCCTTCACTATTATACGGGCGTTTCCTTTGCCCAAGCCTCTCGTATTCTAAGTTAGTAAATTTTTCAAAACTTTGAAGTATAAAAGAGTTGCACCCGGTAACACTGGTTACTGAGGTGATGAGCAAATGAGTGAACAAAATAAAAACCAGAACCAAAATCATGAAGAAACACCCAAAACCTTTCAGGGTGGAAGGGCTTCACGGCCGTCTTCGTGGAAAAAGCTGTTGTCCAAAAGGTGGGCATACCCGGCAGCCTACATTGCCGCAGCTGCCATTATACTAACTTTAGTGTGGGTCTATCAGGATGCCAGCCAGAAGTCTTTCAAACCTGACCCAACTAATTCATCGGTACAGAATACAACAACGATCAATACCGATGTTACAGGGCAACAGCCTGAAAGCATGGAAGTCGTTGCCCAGTCGGAAAATCTCGCATGGCCGGTGGTGGATGCTGCCGCAGTACAGGTCGTAAAGCCATTCTTTGACGAAAACGCGACAGCTGACGAACAGGCGGCTGCGATGGTAGAGTACGATAAAACCTTTACCGCCAACACCGGGATTGATATTTCTCGGGCCGACGATCAGGCGTTTGAAGTGAGAGCCGCCCTGAGTGGCAAAGTATCTCGTGTGGAACAACATCCGCTGGTAGGTAATGTCGTAGAAATCACGCATGATAATAATCTCAAAACTGTGTATCAAAGCTTGAGTGATCTGAAAGTAAAAGAAGGCGATCAAGTGAAACAAAACGATGTGATTGCTTCAGCGGGTCGTAACGAGCTTGAAAAGGATTTGAAAACACATCTGCATTTTGAAGTGTACCAGGATGACAAGCCGGTGAATCCAGCAGGTCTGCTTCCTAAGAAATAAATTTGGTCATGGCTTTGCATACAAAGCGGGGAATCCATATTCCCTGCTTTTTTCTTGTGTAGTTTTTGTGCATAAGGTAAACATAAGTTGCTTTTGCCAAATAAATAGGCCTTCCGAAGCATGTCTTCCCGCCAAACCGCGAATATATAGGCACGCTCCTCATATAATGTACCAAACTATCCACAGTAGGGAGGCGGGAGCGTGCACGATTACATCAAGGAACGGACCATCAAAATCGGTCGCTGTATCGTGGAAACAAGGAATACGGTCCGTACGATTGCCAAGGAATTTGGTGTCTCCAAGAGCACGGTGCATAAAGATCTGACCGAACGGCTGCCTGAAATCAACCCGGACCTTGCAGATCAGGTGAAGCACATTCTCGAATACCATAAATCCATCCGCCATTTGCGGGGAGGGGAAGCAACGAAAATCAAGTACAAAAAAACGAGCGGCAAAAGAAGGGAGATCCTCGTTTCAGGCAAGTCTTAAAAATATATAGTGAATTGGCTGGCAAAGCCATTGAATCAACCCCCTGAAGTATGATATGTTAAAAGATGGTACAAGATCGAAAAATGACATGTAACCGTAGGTTTATACATATATTTGCCGCTTCTTGTCGAATCTCAGCTTTTTAAAATATCACTTTGGGGGCCTTTTTAATATGTTCAGTAATGATATCGGTATCGACCTCGGTACGGCCAACGTGCTTATCCACGTCAAAGGGAAGGGGGTTGTTCTTGACGAACCTTCCGTTGTTGCAATAGAAAGCGATACAAAAAGAGTTCTGGCTGTCGGAGAGGAAGCGCGCCGTATGGTTGGACGTACTCCCGGTAATATCATAGCCATCCGTCCACTACGCGACGGTGTCATCGCCGATTTTGAAGTGACCGAAGCGATGCTAAAATATTTTATCAATCGGGTAGGGGGAAAAAGCTGGTACAGCCACCCTCGTATTCTGATTTGTGCGCCGACGAACATCACCTCAGTGGAACAAAAAGCGATTCGTGAAGCGGCGGAGCGTAGCGGGGCCAGAGAAGTATTTTTGGAGGAAGAGCCAAAAGCAGCTGCCATCGGGGCAGGAATGGATATTTTTGAGCCTAGTGGCAATATGGTGGTGGATATTGGTGGTGGAACAACAGACGTTGCGGTCCTCTCTATGGGGGATGTAGTAACGGCTTCTTCCATTAAAATGGCAGGAGACAAGTTTGATTCCGCCATCATGAAATATGTGAAAACAAAGTACAAGCTTTTGATCGGGGAACGTACGGCGGAAGATATTAAAATCGCCATCGGTACCGTGCATCCGAGCGGACGACAGGCAGAAATGGACATCCGGGGGCGGGATATGGTATCCGGATTGCCTAAAACGTTAAGTATTTCTGCGGCTGAAGTGCAGGATGCGCTCAGAGATCCTGTATCAGCGATTGTGGCTGCGGCCAAGTTTGTGTTGGAGCAGACCCCACCGGAACTGTCCGCAGACATCATTGATCGTGGTGTTATTTTGACTGGCGGCGGCGCGTTGCTAAGCGGTTTGGACGAGCTGCTTGCCGAGGAACTGCGTGTTCCGGTACTGGTTGCTGAAGATCCGATGCATTGTGTCGTCAAGGGCACAGGAATTATGCTGGATAATTTAGATCATGTCGTTAAGAAAAAGTTCTAATCTGCCGATAGTGATTATAAGAGACTCGTGTGCGGTCAGGCAGGCTATCTAGGTTTTGGCTTCCATGCCTCCGTACGAGCAGATGTTTGACCAGGAGAGTACAGGATTGGGGTGCACGATACATGTTGAGAGGTTTATATACTGCGGCCGCCGGAATGACAACGCAACAACGACGCCATGACACCGTGACGCAAAATATTGCCAATATGAACACACCGGGATACAAGCAGGAAAATAGTGTTCAGCGTTCTTTTCCCGAAATGCTTATTTCGATGACCGGGGGCAATCCGAATAATCCGGACCGTACGGTCGGCAAGCTCAATACTGGCGTTTTTGCTGAGGAAAGCCTCTCCCCTTACATTCAGGGGGCATTGAAGGATAGCGGACAAGCTACGGATTTCGCAATACAGTCCAATATTAACGTGAACGACCCGGCAACCGGTCAGCCTATGGCTTTTGATCAGGCGGGGAAATTCATCAATGCTAACGGTGAAGTCACCTATCGTCCGGAAGCGTTTTTTACGGTTCGGGACAATAACGGTAATGTACGCTATACACGTGATGGGCATTTTCAGGTAAATGGAACGGGTGCGTTGCTCTCGTCGACTGGTTCAGCAGTGCTGGATACGAATGGCAGGCCGATTCGATTGACGGGGGCTGTTTCAGCGCTTAAAGTAAATGAGCGAGGCGAATTGGTGGACAAAAACTCCAATCAGACATTGGGAACGACGCTCGGAATCAGTGTCATTGACCGTCCATACCAGCTCGTTCGTGAAGGGAACGGGAATTTTCGTCTGAATGATACGGACGGAGCCACAGCCAGAACGATGACTGCGAATGATGTGGTATCTGTCCGTCAGGGCTATCTGGAAGTATCCAATGTAGACGCTTCGCAGTCGATGGTGGATATGATGGCTGCGTTAAGAGCGTACGAAGCGAATCAGAAGGTCATTCAATTTTATGATAAAAGCTTGGACAAGGCCGTTAATGAAGTAGGCCGTGTATAACAGGGGGTAAGTGATGAACAACTCCATGATCGGCGCAATGGTGTCTATGGCCAGTGTGCAGCAGCGCTTGGATTTGATTGCCGATAATATCGCCAATGTCAATACGGTTGGTTATAAGAGTAAACAGGGTTCTTTTGAAGATGTGCTGGCCAATGTGCAGCAGCAGCCTTCAACGTATCTCCAAAATGGACGAGCTATGCCGCTTGGCTATAATCTGGGCTACGGTGTGAAAGTAGCCTCGGCTATGAAAAATATGGAGCAGGGACCGCTTAAAGAGACGGGCCTTCCTACCGATCTTGCGATCCAGGGCAATGCTTTGTTCGAAGTTCAGGGGAATGGCCAGAAGGCTTGGACGCGTGACGGCAGCTTTCAGTTTGTTCCAGATCCGAATGACGGCGCAACGATGATCTTGACAACTTCCGAAGGCTATCAAGTACTGGATAACAATGATGTTCCTGTGACCGCTCCGGCTGGCTCCAAGGTAGCGATTAACCCGGACGGTGAATTGCTCATTCGCCGAAATGGAACGGGAGACCCGACAGTTGGTCAGCGGATCAAGCTGATGGATGTGCAGCGTCCAGAAGGATTGGAACAGCGGGCTGATAACCTGTTCGTGTTAGCGAATGGTGTGACAGAAGCGAATGTATTTGGTGCAGCAGGTGTGGCGGGCGCTGTTCCAACTGACGTATCTGTACGTTCCGGTTATCTAGAAGAGTCCAATGTGGATTTAGCGGGTGAAATGACGGACATGATGCAAGTTCAGCGGATGTATCAATTGGCGGCACGGGCGCTAACCTCTAGCGACACGATGATGAACCTGGCCAACAATCTGAGGGCATAGGGATTTGGTGATGAAAGAAGAACAACCCAATTCCCGTCCGGTGCCTGAGAAGGCGAAGTCCCGCTGGCGTACCGCCCGTTATTTCGTAATCCCGTTGCTGCTCCTTTTCTCGCTGTTGGGTGGTTTGATTGCAGGATATGTGATCGTAGGCAAGCAAGGACTGGCAGACGTATTTGAATGGAAGACCTGGCAGCATGTCATTGATCTTATATTTGCGCCTTAAGTTTACTTTAAAAGAGTGGGTGGTGGGGGAGAGGGTCGCTCCGCGAATGATTTGATCTTACGATCGCTGTTGCAACGGGATTTTCTTATTTTATAAGTTATTCAGATGTAAAAATCCCGTTGCAAAGGCGACCGCTTACGCTTCTTCAGATTCAAATCCTTCGCTCCGCTGGCTACCCGCCATCGAGCCCACTCTTGTTAAGGTAAACCACTCGCAATTTGTGTTGGGTAGCATATAAAAACAACAAAACCCTGTGCCAAGCGGCGCAGGGTTTTGTTATGCCCAAACGTAACTGGCCCAACGCAGCACGGCGTTGGAGGGCCAATGAAGGCCATCGCAGGGGCCTTCGGTGTTGTTTCGCCCTTCACGCCAAGCGAGTATTAATGAAGCGAGGCTTTATTTTTGAGCCAAAAGTAACTTGGCGGAGGGGATGGAATCGTTCTGAAGAAGCGTCAGCGTTCGCCTTTAACCCCGGATTTTACCCTTTAAATCTCCTGTACAATGAAAAAATCCGGGGTTAACAGCGATCGGAAGAATGATCCATCCCCGTAGCCCTCTCCCCCTTGACTCAAATTGAAGCTCCGCTTCACCCCATAATAGGAGCACCCAATATGGTACTTCCGCGTAATTTTCTTTTTACATCTGATAACTGTATAATGATGGGGAAGTTTAAACACTGCGGGGTAAGACCAAGCACGGGCAAAAGGGCCTCTTCGCGCCTCTGGTTGCATAACCGGCGGAAAAAGCCCCTTATCTCAACCTTCACTTCTGCAGTAAGTGAAGGATATCTAACATTGTTACCGCTTTGAGCTGTTTTTATGCAGCGCAGGCGGGGTAATATTATGCTTGCAGTGGCTCTATTTTGTGATAGGGCCTAAACCGTGCAAGCGGGAGGAGTTATTAAATTAAATGGACAAATTGCAATTGGATGTTAATCAAATTCAGGAGATTATTCCGCATCGACCGCCATTTTTGTTGGTGGACCGTATTATTGAACTGGAGGAAGGGAAAAGAGCAGTAGGTATTAAGAATGTCACGATGAGTGAGCCTCATTTCATTGGACATTTTCCGGGTTATCCCGTGATGCCGGGTGTGCTGATTACCGAAGCTTTGGCTCAGGTAGGGGCATTCGCACTGCTGCATCTGGAAAGCAATCGCGGCAAAATTGGTTTCTTGGCAGGGCTGGATGGCTTCCGTTTCCGTGGACAGGTGGTTCCTGGGGATACGCTGACGCTTGAAGTGGAAATTACCCGTTCCAAAGGCTCATTTGGCAAAGGGAAAGCTACGGCTAAAGTAGGCGAGACGGTAGTAGCTGAGGGCGAAATTATGTTTGCTTTATCAGACCCTCCCCAATAAATAAGCTCTACCGACATAAGCACGACGTCTGAACCGAGTGCATGTGTACATAGAAATCCTGTTTTGACAACCCAAAAAATGGAGAGGGGAAATTCCGTATGACGCAGTTGAGTAAAAAAGCAATAGAAGGCATTGAGAGCTGGCTGCAAGACCCTTATATTGATGAAGAAACCAAACAGGAGTTGCGCGCATTGGAAGGCAACGAGCAGGAGCTGGAGGATCGCTTTTATAAAGAGCTGGAATTCGGCACAGGTGGTCTGCGTGGAGTGATCGGAGCAGGTAGTAACCGGATGAACCGTTACGTCATTGGACGTGCGACTCAGGGACTGGCTCGTTATATTTTAGAGCAGCATGCGGGAAAAGAAGGGAAGCCTTCGGTTGTAATCGCGCATGACTCGCGTCATTTCTCCCCAGAGTTTGCTTTGGATGCGGCTTTGGTGCTGGCAGGCAACGGCATCGTTGCCAAGCTGTTCCCTTCCTTGCGCCCAACGCCACAGCTTTCTTTTAGCGTGCGTCATTTGGGAGCCAGCGGTGGTATTGTCGTAACAGCAAGCCATAACCCTCCTGAATATAATGGATACAAGGTATACAACGATGAAGGCGGTCAGCTTGTTCCTGATCAGGCCGAGCAGGTGATTGGTTATATCCATGAGGTTCCTTCTTTTGCTGATATTCACCGTCTGACACGTGAAGAAGCAGAGGCACAGGGCCTGCTGGTTTGGCTCGGAGAGCAAGAAGATGAAGCGTTTGTGGACACGGTAGCCAGTGTGAGTGTTAATCGTGAGCTGATTGCAGCCGGACCGGGCAAAAACTTCAAAGTTGTGTTTACACCTCTTCATGGCTCAGGCAACGTACCGGTTCGTCGCGTGTTGGAGAAAATCGGTTTTGAGCAGGTACATATTGTGCCTGAGCAAGAACAGCCAGATGCCGAATTTTCTACTGTCAAATCACCCAACCCGGAAGAACGCGATGCCTTCAAGCTGGCGATTGCGCTGGGTGGAAAAATTGGTGCGGACCTGTTGATCGGTACAGACCCCGACGCGGATCGCATGGGAGCAGTTGTGAAAAACCGTGACGGCGAGTATGTGGTATTGTCTGGTAATCAGTCTGGCGCGATCATGGTCTACTACTTGTTGAACCAGCTAAAAGAAACGGGTAAGCTTCCAAATAACGGAGCTGTCATTAAAACCATCGTAACGAGTGAAATGGGCGCAGTGATTGCTGAGCATTTTGGAGCAACGGTATTCAACACGCTTACGGGCTTTAAGTACATTGGTGAGAAAATGAATCAGTTCGACCAAACGGGTGATTATACCTACCTGTTTGGCTATGAGGAAAGCTACGGCTACCTGGCAGGCAATTATGCCCGTGACAAGGATGCGGTCTTGGGGGCTATGCTGATCGCTGAAGCAGCTGCTTATTACAGTACCCAAGGCAAGACGCTGTATGATGTTTTACAGGAGCTGTACAAGCAGTTTGGCTACTTCCTGGAGAAGCTGGAGTCCCGCACGCTCAAGGGCAAGGATGGAGTGGCGCAGATTCAGGGCAAAATGACGGATTGGCGCACTACTCCGCCTCTGGAAATTGCAGGTGTGAAGGTGGAAAAAGTGCTGGATTACTCACAGGGTTTGGACGGACTTCCACAAGAGAATGTGCTTAAATTCTTACTGGAAGACGGCTCGTGGTTCTGCTTGCGTCCTTCCGGTACTGAGCCTAAAATTAAAGTGTACTTTGCGGTACGCGGTTCCTCACTGGCAGATGCCGAGCAAAGAATCAGCCGTCTGGTGGAAGCTGTTATGGCACGCGTAGACGCTTGAGACAAATCCATTTATAATAGAATAGGATTAGGGCAATTAGATACGAATTAAGAAATCGGTGACCTCTCACGGCAAAGGGCAGTACGCCGTGGGGGTCATTTCTGTGTTGCAGAATAATCTGGAAGAGGCTTTGGGAAAATAAGCTTATTCCGGCAACGGAGGATTTTGCAAAATCCAATGAGTGGCCTACCAAGGACTGAGCAAGGGCAAGGTGGGCAGCATTGAATTTTGCAAAATCCCGAATATTAAGGAGGTTCTTTGGTGTATCAGAAATGGCAGTATTGGAATACGGCTTCTCGAAAATGGTTATGGATTCTGGTTGCACTTGGCTTGCTGGCTTCCATTCCTGTAATTGCCGATCGTGTGAAGACAGAATCATCAAGTAAAAAAGTAGAGCTCGTATTCGACTATCGGGATTTGACAGAGGCAGCTTCGTATCAGGCTCACCCGCAGGATTACCTGAATGAGCAGCTTGACCGCTTAAAGCAGGCCGGTGTGAACAGTATGGCAATGTATGAAAGCACACTGGATGATTTCCGCAAAGCAGGCCATGTTGTAACCTATACGACTCAGAATATTGCTGATATGGAAAAACGGGTATCACCCGTAAACGAGAACTTTACGTACGTTGTTTTCACTGATCAGGAAAACGCTGCGGCTTTGAAGCCGTTAATTGAACGTACTTTTACCAGTCTAGACATTAACGTCAAACCATGGACTTATCAGGGCCATGAAGGGCTCGTTGTAGAAACTTCTCCAGAGGATGCGTATCTCAAGCCCATGCAGCCTGATCCAATTGCTATGAAACAGCTTCGGAATAAAGGGTTTTTTATCGTTCCGCGGATGAGCGACAGCCTTCCTTACAATCAGGAATTGACAGAAGAGACGTTGGCTTCCTTTCAGGAGAATGGCGTAAAACGTATTTTGTTTGAAGGAGATTCTGTCAAAGGGTTTACAGATAATGAGAAAAAGCATAGCTTGGCAGCATTTGCTGAATTGCTGAACAAATACAATATTGGCCTGGCCGCTATTGAAAATTTGAAAAAACCGCAGGCAGGCTTCAACAAGCTGGCTTACGATATAAAATATAACGTTGTGCGCTTGTACTCACTGAGCGACAAAGATTCAACGCTTGATGTGGAGACGCTGGCTGATCGTTTTGCATTGGCGACCAAGGACCGCAACATTCGCATGTTGTATCTTAATACTGCTCCAACCCGCAGTGTGGCTGAGGCCAAAGTGAAGGATTCTGTAGACAACTTGATCCACAGTTTGGACAAACCGGGCAATGCTGTTCAACGGATGGAGAAAAAGGGATTTGAGCTTGGACAGGCTGAACCATTTCAAGTGGTTGATTCATCCTACCAACGTTACCTGAAATTGGTGGTTGTACTGGGTGCACTGGCTTTATTCTCCATTATGGTGTCGTATTTTGTCCCAGCGTTGACCTTGTTAGCGTTTGGATTGGGATTGGTTGGCTCAGCAGGTCTTTACGTTCTGAACACCAGCTTGATGGAGCAAGGCTTGGCACTGCTCGCAGCGATTAGCGGACCCACGGTTGCAATGGTCATTGCTGTGCGTACGATTAGAATCAAACGTGAACAGGAGCCTGAGCTTTCAATAGGTCGTCGTCTCGTTCAAACACTT
The DNA here is from genome assembly GCF_000520815.1 of Paenibacillus maysiensis. Classification (GTDB taxonomy): domain Bacteria; phylum Bacillota; class Bacilli; order Paenibacillales; family Paenibacillaceae; genus Paenibacillus; species Paenibacillus maysiensis. The sequence continues at coordinate 10,224 of NZ_ASRY01000013.1, forward strand.
GTATTGTACGTTCAGACAGCAGTTTTGTCGCTGGCTGCTGTACCGTTTGTTATTGCGCTGTTGAACAGTATTGCGTACAGTCTAGTGCTGAACCAATTTAGAGGCGTAAGCTTGCTTCACATTCTGCCGATTTTTTTGGCGGCGATATATATTTTCTTTTATCGGGGCGTTTCTATACGCGAAGAAATTTCAAAGCTGTTGCGCACCCCGATTACTGTACTCTGGGTCATCGTACTGGCTGTGATCGGAGCCGCAGGAGTGTACTATTTGAGCCGTACCGGGAATGCGGGTACCGTGTCGAACACAGAGCTGGTTTTCCGAAATTTCCTTGAGAATGCATTTGGTGTACGTCCGCGTAATAAGGAATTCTTGATGGCACACCCACTGTTTATTGCAGGTGCGTTCCTTGCGTTGAAATATCGCAAAGCGATCTATTTGCTGATTATCGCTGCTATTGGTCAGGCCTCTATGGTCGATACCTTTGCTCATATTCATTCTCCAGCGGCACTCTCGCTTAGTCGTGGGCTGTTAGGATTGGGATTGGGTCTGATTCTGGGAATTATCGCAATTGTCGTGTGGCAAGTGCTGGAAGGATGTTGGAAGAAATGGTCACCACAGCTCAAACGATAATAATCTCGGGTTATTACGGCTTTCGCAATAGTGGAGACGAGGCAGTGCTCAAGTCGATTTTGACAGCATTAGAGGTGGAAAGCCGTCAGGCGGGTATTACGGTTAAACCTGTTGTGCTGTCTTCAGACCCCGCTTGGACACAGAAGATGTACGGGGTAGAAGCCGTACCACGTATGAGTCTGAGAGAAATTCGGAGAGCGATTAAAAACAGCGACGGGTTAATCAGCGGCGGCGGAAGTTTGCTTCAGGACGCAACAAGTCTCAAAAGCATTCCTTATTATCTAGCGATTCTCAAACTGGCTCAGTGGGCCGGAAAGCCGACGTTTGTGTATGCTCAGGGCATTGGTCCGGTGCAACGGAAGATATTTTACCCTATGATCCGGTCTGTGTTCCAGCGCTGCGAATATGTATCTGTAAGAGATGAACAGTCTGCGGCGCTACTGGGCACCATGAAATTAAAACACCCTGTTGTTGAGGTCGTTCCCGATCCAGTAATGGGGCTTCCATTGCCCTCCAATTCCGAAGGTTTGCAAGGAGCGGCTGTCGAAGGGGAAAATGAACTTCCGATTGTTGGTGTGTCGGTACGTTACTGGGACAAGGAGCGTCGTGAATTAACGGCGATCGCTGACGGTTTGAAAAAATTAGCTGCTGGGCGCCGTGTACATTTACGCTTTTTTCCTTTCCATCTGCCAGACGATGAGCAGGCTTCAAGGATGGTAATGGATTTGTTAGGGGATATTAGGGAAACGGGCAGCCGTGTTAGTATATGTGAGCAGGTTACCGATCCTCAGCAGATGTTGCTGGAAGTTAGTCGTTGTAGTTTGATGATCGGGATGAGATTGCACAGTCTGATTTATGCAGCATCCCATCAGGTGCCCCCGTTGGGGATATCCTATGATCCGAAAATTGACCATTTCCTCGGCCGCGTCGGTAGCCAGCCTGTAGGCACCACAGAAGCGCTGAATGGTCAAAAGCTAGCTGATGAGGCTATACGATTGCTGGATCAGCGGAGCCAATGGATCGAGAGCCAGGGAGCGGCAATTGCTTTGTTGAAGAGCGAGGCCCGTTTGCCGGCACGGCATATCATTAATTACTTGTGTCGCAAAGGATGATGGATACAGTGACAGTCGATAAGGTTACGAATGTGCCTACCGTCCCGATTTTCGGTGTTCCGGTATCAAGGCTTAATATGAAAGATACATTAAATGTATTAATTCAAGCAGTGGAGTCTCGCCGACCCCATCAAGTGATCACTGCCAATCCGATTATGGTTATGGCAGCGTTGGAAGACCCTATGTACATGTCAGTGATGAAGCAGGCGGAGCTCATCGTCCCGGATGGGACTGGCGTGGTTTGGGCCGCAAATTATGTAGGACATCCAGTACCAGAACGTGTGGCGGGTTTTGACTTGTTACATGAATTACTTGCAGCTGGAGAAAACTATCATTGGAAAGTTTATTTGCTCGGATCGACATCTGAGGTGATTCAAGCGACGGCCCAGCGGGTACATGAGCTTTATCCCGGAATTACGGTTTGCGGCAAGCATGACGGATTTTTCGGACCGGTAGAGGATGAAGCGGTGATTGCAGCTATTCGTGAAGCAAAGCCTGACTTGCTGTTTGTAGCACGTGGAGCTGACACGCAGGAGCCCTGGATTGGTAAATATAAAGAACAATTGGGTGTTCCCGTGATGATGGGGGTGGGCGGCAGCTTCGATATTATATCCGGTAAAGCCAAACGTGCGCCTAAATTGTTTCAGAAGCTCAGAGCTGAGTGGCTGTATAGGCTATTGAAAGAGCCGAGTCGGTACAAAAGAATGCTTGCGCTGCCGAAATTCGCCGTGAAAGTGATGCGTGAAAAAGAAAACGTCACAAAAGTGTGATAAATAGCTTGAATCTGCCTTCAAAACCCGCTAATTTGCCAGAATATGAGGCTTGGTATTTATTTTCGATCAGAGTATAATTCAATGCGGTTACATCTGAAAAGGGATTGCTTTAAAATTGGGGGTCGAATGATCAAATGTTATTGATCTATATTATTGGTTTCATCATGGCACTGGGACTTGCGCTCTTATTGACACCGCTCGTCAAGAAATTTGCTGTGAAGGTTGGAGCCGTTGATGTGCCGAATGCCCGAAAGGTACATACCCGAATTATGCCGCGTCTTGGCGGTCTGGGGATTTTCCTGGCATTTCTTTTGTCCTTATTGGCGATTTTACCTTTTGTGCCTGAAGGAATGCTGTCCTCACGGGATATTAATTTTATCGCAGCCTTTCTGATTGGTGGAACGCTGATTACACTGATTGGTGCTCTTGATGATCGTTTTGATCTTAATGCAAAATTGAAATTTTTGGCTCAAATTGCCGTTGCGTGTATGGTTGTATTTGCTTTTGATATTCGTGTTGATTTTGTGAATGTGCCTTTTCAGGATGCATACTCTTCTTTGGAAAGCTGGATCTCCATCCCGCTTACGATTTTCTGGATTGTAGGTGTAACGAATGCCATCAATTTGATTGACGGTTTGGATGGACTAGCTGCTGGTGTTTCGGGAATCGCAATCGGAACAATTTTTGTAATGTCTCTTCTGATGGGCAACTATATGGTTGCTATGCTTTGCCTGGTGCTGCTCGGTAGCATTATCGGATTTCTGTTTTTTAACTTTCATCCTGCAAAAATATTTATGGGTGATACAGGATCTCTATTTTTGGGCTTCTGTCTGGCGATGCTGTCGATGCTTGGTTTCAAGCAAATTGCTATCGTATCGTTTATTACGCCATTGATCATTATCGGCGTGCCTTTGTCAGATACATTCTTTGCGATCATTCGTCGCAAGTTGCAGAAAAAACCGATTTTCTCACCAGACAAAGGTCATTTACATCATTGCCTGCGTGAATTGGGCTTTAGCCACAGACAGACCGTATTGATTATTTACTGTATAGCCGCATTCTTTGGCATATTAGCCGTTATCCAATCATCTGCTGCGCTTTATGAAGCGAACTGGGTTACCTTTGTCGTGATATGTATTATGATGTTCTTCTTACAGATCGGCGCCGAGGTTATTGGTCTTGTCGGCAAAACCAAACGTCCGGTGATTAACACCCTGATTCGGTTGCTGGCTAAGCCAGACTCCCAGACTCGGTCGAAATTATAATTTTTTATTTTAAAAGTAAGCCTTCAAGCTTGGCGGTATACCGCGGGTTTGAGGGCTTTTTTGTTCTTCGCTATGAAAAATTCCCCTCCTTTTTTGCGTATTTACTAATTTTTTGTATGTTCGCTACCGATAAAAAAGGTATCGAATGATTACGTGCCCCAAGGTGCGACAGAATCAAAGGAGGACAATGATTTGAAACGATTGCTATCCATGTTGCTGACGGTTGGTCTCATCATTGGCTTGGTGCCGACGGCCCTGGTAGGTACGGCTCATGCTGCGACGGGAACTTATTTTATTTTTCCAAATGAAAAATATGATGCGGATTCGGCCAGAGTGGTGAACACCGACCGTGTTACAGTTAATGGTACGATTAATGGAGTGAACGGAAGCACTATTTCCTATAGTGTATTCCAGCTCTCTAAAAATGGAACGACCTACACCGAGGTTAATAAAAATGAAAGCCAAAAGGGCGGAATTACGGTCGCCGGCTCCACGCTTAAAATTACAGACATTAAACTCTTTCCTGGTTTGAACCGAATTACGTTCCAAAGCAGCCAAAATTCGGCTGATATGAAGGATTCTATTTATATTGAGTATCAGGACGGACCCAAGCTCTACGATTTGTCTGCAACGTTAAATGGCGAAACAGAGCAATTGATTGAGAACCAAACAACTGTTTTGACTGATGCAAAGAATAGTGGTACGGATGACGTTAAAGTAGTTATTCAAGGTACAGCGCCCAATGCTGACAATGTAACGCTGACGTCTGCAAAAAGTAGTAACACATATACTGTTAATAGCTACACAGGCTATAAATTAACAGGTAGTGTCGTACTCAGCCCTGGTAAAAACGTAGTGACTATCAAAGTAGGTAATGGCACTCAGGCCCTTACGGTTACACGTGAAATCACAATTTATACAGGAAAACCTGAATTTTCTGATTTGAATTTAAATAAGGATGGCAACGTGTCTACGGATCTGACCACTTCACCAGACTTTACGGTGGCAGACACCAGCGGAATTGTTTTAAAAGGTAAAGTGTTAGTCCCAGGGGGGGCTTCCGATCCGAAAGTGGCTACCATTAATGCACGGTTTATTGATGTAAGCAACAACGGTAGCGCTGTTGGTAGTACCAGCGGTGTAGATGCTACGATTGATACGGCTAATGTGACAACTTCAAATGGCTATAGAGTGTATCCATTTCAGGTGAATGTACCTACAGATGCTGTCATTGATCATGTAACTGGAGCGTTTCTGGGGTTAACTTTTGATGATAGTAGTACACCTCCAGCGGCATATCCTGTGCAATTTACATTGCGCAGCAGCACACAACCTTACATTGATGATGTTAACTACCTTTCCGATTTTAATGTTCAATTGTTGAACAGAATCAATGGGTCTGGATCAGATCAAACTGCAGCTATAGCAGAAGCCCAAAAGTTGTCCGGTAATTCTATGAAGAATAAAACCACAGATGCGCCGTCTGTTCCAGTAGGTTTGGAATTTATCGTGGTTAACGGGGCTCCAACTTCGATTAGTGAGCTTTCCGGCGTAACTGTACACACGGTAGGTTCACCACAAGATGTGGTTAGGACGATTAATGGTAAGTCAACACAGGTGAAGAAAATTGTTGCTTACATTGACTCCCTGCCAAAAGAGGGCACAAACGCACTGAATTTTTACCTGAATGGAGACTCGACCAAATTGATCAAAGCAACAGTGAATCTGTTGCAGGGTCCATTCATGAAATACGATACGATTTATGACGGACAACAAATTCCGTTGAATACATCTAGCGCAAACTTGAATACCTATAAATTAACCCAATTGGGCAACTTTAAAGGTAAACTGCTCGACGTAAGTAATGCATCAGATATTCATTACACAGGCAGTAACCGAAATGTATTCCTGTATGTAAATAATGTATTGGTTGATCTGGATGGCACAGGAGTGGACTTTAAACTCGCTTCATCCTCCGAGGATGCGGCAGCTAATGCACTGGCGAATGGGAATAATGAAATCAAGTTTGTATACAAACCGGGTATTGAGTACGCCAATACAGTAAAAGTAAACTTTACACAAACGAATATACCGGTAATTCCTGTTGCAAACACGCAAGGTATTATTCCGTTTACTCCAGTTAGCGGACTAAGCAGTGCGCCGAAATACAGCGAAATTGCACCAAAATCCAAAGATGCTAATTTCAAAAAAGTGGATGACACGAATTACACTACATCCCTGAAAAACATCAATGTGTTTGGTACCTTTAGCATTGCTGATTTGGGAACTGCAAACCAGGTACCGAGTGCGTTAAGTGATATCACCAATAAAGACCAATATATTCTGGAGATTAAAGGATCTGACGGCAGTGAGGTCAACTGGACTCTGAATAATCAGTTCTACTCAGCCGAAGATGCCAAGACAGTGTATAATTCCGGTTCTACTACGGATAAATTCAACAGCAAAGATTTAAAGGATCTGCTGGTTTATTATCATCCAGATAAGAAGTATTTCAGCTTTGTACTGAAAAACCAAACGATTCCACAAGATGGAACAGCAGTAGCCTACAATATTACCTTGTACAACAGTGGTAAAAGCGGACCATTTGCAACGTTCCGATTGCAAGTATCCGGCCAATCCACATCTTTTGATATTTTGCGTCCACTCCCTGAAAAGAGAATCGTGAATCAAAACTTTGTGCAAGTTGTAGTGAACGCAGGTAATGCAGATAGTGTTATGGTGGGTAAGGAAACAGCCGTTCAAGAGGGGTTTGACTCTGACTATGATGGCACCATTGATTATCCTTCAACATACAAAGCCATCGTTACAGGGCTGAAACCTAATAAAGACAATAAAATTGATGTAGTGGTTACGGTAGGTAAGGACAAACAAAAACAAACCATTACCGTAAAATATGTGCCTACTAATATTCCTGGCGAGCAGTTTATGGAAGCCATGAAGACATCACATAAAGTGTTTGATGGTAATCTTACACTTGCTTTTGCCAAGGGAACGAGCCTGATTCGTCGGGACTATGACCAGCCTCAGCAATTCAAAAATCAGGTCTTCTCCGGACACACTTTGTATTTTGCGATAGCGAACAGCGAAGATGGTGTCGTGGACCGACATGAGTTTGAAACTGAAAAGGCATTATCGGACATGCAGAGCTTGATCGCAGATGGAAGTAAATATTTTAATAGAGATTTTCCAGATCGTTATACCAAATCAAGTCCTGTATTTTGGATTGACTCAGGTGTAGCGGATGATATCAAAACAGATGCGTATGATCCTGTTACTTACGGTGCTGATCCATACCAACTGGCCAATAAGTCACAAAACGACAGTAGCAAGATCAAAAACTTCTACTGGCGTGACCCAGCCAATGAACTGGTACCTTCCAAGCGTGCTACATTAACGCTGACGTATGATAGCAGTATCGCTCAGGATGCAGGGAAACAAATGACGGTGTTCTATTTTGATTCTGATCTCAAAGACTGGCAGAACATTGGCGGTGTTGTAGATCCGAAGAAACATACCATTAAAGTACCGTTTGATCGTTTCGGCTACTATGTAGCTGCCAAGGTTGGAGAAACGTATAGTGATGTTATTAAACACAAATACGCGAGAGACTATATCGAGGCCATTTTGGCTAAGGGTGTCATGAATCCGATGGATCCAATTAACAGCTTTGGACCTGACAGCTACATTAAAAGAGGCGAATTTACTACGATGATGGTAAAAGGCTTGCAAATTCCACTTAACTACAGTGGTGCGAAGCATTTTGATGACGTGTCAGTTTCAAATGCGATATCAGCAGATGCCCTTTATGATTATCGCTATATCGAAACGGCTGCACGCGCCGGTATTGTAAAAGGTTCGCAACCGAGAATCTTTATGCCGGAAGATGTCATCACACGTCAAGATGCTGCGGTCATCATTGCCAAAGCATTGAATTTGAAGCTGGAAACAGATCATGACAAGATCATGAAGAATCTGTCTAAAACCTTTAAAGATGCGGACAAGATTGATTACTATGCGCAAGCATCTGTGTTGGCTATTGCCAAGAAGGGCTTTATCACAGGTTCACCTGTTGATGCCAGCGATCCCAAAAAAGGATATATGTTTAATCCTACATCCTTGACCTTGCGTGGTGATGCAGCCATTATTGTAGCTAAAGTTATGGCTGATAAAAAGCTACTTCCTAAGATCTAGGTCCTTAAAAAACTGAATTTATCGAACATCCCTCCATGTGAAATTGGAATTCCCTTTCATATACATGAGAGGGATGTTTTTTAGAAATCAGCTATTTGACTGGAATTAAGGGCCTATGCCATAATAACAATGAGCAACTAACTAATGGGTAAGTTTACAGCGTTTTGTTCTTGAACTACCATAAATGTGTTTAAATTAACTACTTTTTTTGAGTATTTATCTCAAAATGTGTTTATTATTTTTTAATATGTTTTTTTTGTGCACTTATCTGAAACTTTACGCTTATTTCGTCGTAGTAGAGGATTAGTGTGCTTAAATATTACATAGAGAAATGAGTGGGGAGTGATGAGATGTCTCAGTTTTCAATACGCCGTCCTGTAACAGTATTTATGTTAATTATTGCTTTGCTAATCGGGGGCGGTATTTTTGCGTTAAGGCTTCCTGTCGAGCAGATGCCGGATATGAAGCTGCCATACGCTGCGGTGGTGACCAGTATTCCAAATGCAACGCCTACAGAGGTTGAGGAATTGGTTACCAAACCTATTGAAAAAAGTTTAGCTTCTATTGAGAACGTGGATACGATTACGTCCGAGTCCTCAGAAGGATCATCTATGGTCATGATTCAATTTAACTGGGGCGTAGATATGAACCAGGCGACCCTCGACATGCGGGATAAAGTTGATGGGGTTAGGGGTTCTCTTCCGGATGCAGCAAATTCGCCACGTGTCCTTAAAGTCGATCTCAACGCAACGCCAGTTATTACTCTCTCTCTTACAGGTGACCAGGATATTAACAAACTGAAGCCTATTGCTGAAGATATTATTGAGCCGCGGCTTGAAAGAATTTCCGGAGTAGCTGCAGCCAACATGTCAGGTGGGCAAGCTCGGCTTGTGAAGATTACTGTAGATCAGGCCAAACTTCAAAGCTATGGCATTACGCTAGATCAAATCAGCCAAGCGCTATCGGCTAATAATGTAGCTGGCTCTGCTGGTTCTGTATATCGTGGTAGTACACAAATCCAGCTTCGGGTTCAAGGTGAATATAAAGCTGTTTCAGAAATGGGTGAAACGCCAATCCCTGTAGGAAAGGGAAGCGTAAAATTAAAGGACATCGCGACAGTTGAAGATTCCTTGGATGATGTTACAACCATTTCTACCTATAACGGAAAGCCAAGTATCAATATTTCTGTTACTAAAGCTACAGGGGGAAATACCCTTTCAATCGCCGATTCTGTAAAGGATAGTTTGGATTCGATACGGAAGGAATTGCCTCCGGGAACTCAATTGGAGATGGTAACAGATGCATCCAAACCCATTAGCGACTCCGTACACTCATTAGTAGAGCATGCTATATTGGGACTTATTATTGCAGCCATTGTGTTGCTGTTATTTTTGAATAGTATACGTTCTACCATTATTGCTACTATCGTTATTCCAATTTCTTTCGTAGCAACGTTTATGATGATGTATTTCACCGGACAAACCATTAATATTATTTCACTCAGCGGTTTGCTTCTGGGGTTAGGATCCTTTGTCGACTTTGCCGTTGTTATTATTGAGAATATTTTTAGGCAGAGACATGAAGGGAAAAGTATGCTACAAGGGGCTATTGATGGTTCCAAGCAAGTGGGCAATGCGGTTATGGCATCTGCACTTGCACAGATTGTAGTATTTTTACCAGTTGTTTTTGTTGACGGAATTGCGGGAGTTCTATTTAAACCGTTGGCGTTAACTGTTATTTTTTCTCATATTGCAGCCTTGGTCGTATCTCTTCTGATTGTGCCGATGCTCGGCTCGCGTTGGTTACCTACTGTACCAGATGAATCCATATACTCATCAGGTACTTATAAGGGTGTTAACCCTATTGTGTGGTTTAATATTGGCTTCGAGAAATTTAAGGGTGGGTATCGCCGTGTATTGAAGTGGGGAATTAACCATAGAAAATCTGTTTTAATCATTACTTTATTAATGTTTGTGGCAGCTGGGGCTCTAATTCCTTTCGTTAAGGCCGAATTTATCCCAGCATCGGATACTGGGGAATTCACAGTTAACGTGAAACTTCCTAATGGAACAGTCTTGGAAGAAACGGAAAAGGTTGTTCAAGATATAGAAAAAGAAATTTTGAAAGTTCCGGATCTAGATAAAATGACAGTGACTGTTGGTTCTGGCGGTCTTTCCAGCTATACAGGGGTAGCTCCAACCAACTCAGCAGATCTAAGCGTAACACTGAAGGATGGGCATCAGGCAACAGATGTTATAGTTGATGGCCTTCGTAAAAAATTTGATAGTATTCCTGATGCAGAGATTACACTGGTGTCTGCAACAGGCCTTTCGAGTGGAGCAGCTGTTAACATTAATCTAAAAGGTGACGATATTGACGTCCTGAGAGAACTCTCGGACAATCTCGTTGCGGACGTGAAAAAAATACCGGGTACGGTCAATGTGAAAAGTAGCTTGAGTGCGGTTCGCGAAGAATATGAGATTACCGTTAATCGGGAGCTTGCTAGTCGGTATGGCTTATCAGCGACCCAAATCTTGTCTGCAGTGAATACTTCTTTTAATGGATCAGTCGCCACAAGCTATCGCACAGGTGAAGATCAGATTGATGTGAAGATATCGTTGCCAGAGCAAAACCGCCATGATTTATCCTATTTGAATGCCTTACGCATTACCACTCCACAAGGAATTGATGTACCTTTGTCCTCAGTAGCAAGTATAGATAAGCGTGCCGTTCCCGACACTGTTAGTCGTCAAGATCAGACGCGTCAAGTGCAAATTACTGCTGACATAGACGGAACAGGGGACATCGTTACCATTAACCAAAAAATAGATGCTCTTTTGAAGAGTACTCACTTCCCTGAAGGCTACAGTGCAGATACGAGTGGTGGACAAAATGAACAAATGCTGGAGTCTTTTATGAACTTAGCGATAGCTATTTTGCTATCTGTCGTGCTCATTTATATGGTTATGGCAGGACAGTTCGAATCGATGCTTACACCGTTTGTTATTATGTTTTCCGTTCCACCTACGGTAATTGGTGTGCTTATCGGTTTAGCTGTAACCGGGGCGAGTCTCAGTGTTTCAGCTTTGACAGGTTACATCATGCTCGTCGGTTTGGTCGTCAACAATGCTATTGTTATGATTGATTTCATTATTCAGCTTCGAAAAGAAGGCGAAGATCGAGATGAAGCTATTATTCATGGAGCGTCTGAGCGGTTGCGTCCGATTTTGATGACAACGCTGGCTACTGTACTAGCTTTGCTCCCAATGGCATTTGCTACAGGCAGTGGTAACGAGACACAAGCACCGATGGCAGTTGTTGTTGTATTCGGGTTATCCTTCGCAGCTGTTATTACATTGATTCTTATTCCGGTAGTCTACGTCATCATGGATAATATGATACAAAAACGTAAGAATCGGAAATTAAAAAGACAAGCGAAAAGAGAATTGAAAAAAGAAGCGAAACTACAAAAAAGTATTCATATATAAGGTGAGGTGGAGAAACATAATGAATAAAAAAAGTGCTCTGATTGCTACAACTTTGCTTTTATCAGTTGCATTAGCGGGTTGCGGTGGGGGGGAGGCCCCTGCCGCACCAACTGCGGCGCAGCAAGCCATTCCGGTCCAAGTGGCAAAGGTGGCCAAAGGCAGCATTAACGATTCAACAGGTATTATTGGAAGCTTTGCTCCCAAAGAGACGGCTCAGGTGTCTCCTAAAATTAGTGGTAAGATTCAAAGTATTAATCTTACAGTGGGGCAAAAAGTAAGCAAAGGCGACACACTATTTACTATAGACCAAAAGGATTTGCAGGACGCGATTAAGCAATCTCAGGAATCGTACCAAGTTGCCTTGGCCAATTTAAAGCAGGCTGAGTCTGGCGCAGCGCAATCTGTACAACAGGCAGAGTCTAGTGTGGATCAAGCCAAAAGCGCGCTTGTTCAGCAAGACAATACCATTACCCAAGCTCAGACCGCTCTGGTAGATGCTCAAAGTTCCGTGCGTGATGCTCAAAATACGCTTAATCGCAACCAACAGTTGTTTAGTGCGGGCGCTCTTTCTCAATCTGATTTAGAGCAGTCTCAAATAGCGCATAGAAGGGCTTTAACTGCGGTGGAGAATGCACAGATCACACTTCACAATGCCCAAACGTCCAAGGAAAGTGCACAAACAACATATAATAATGCTCTAAAATCATTGCGTCTTGCACAACAGAAAACGGGCATTGACGTAGCGCGTGCTTCTGTCAATCAAGCTAAGTCCAGTTTAGACACAGCACGTAGTCAACTGGTGGATGCTGTAGTCAAAGCTCCGATTTCCGGCACGATATCGGTAGTAACAGGAACCCAGGGGCAAATGGTTAGTGCACAATCAGCGGTTGCTACAATAGCGAATACCGATCCTATTATTGCTAAAGTTAACGTTTCTGAATCTGAGCTTCTTAAGCTACAGGTGGGTTCATCTGTGACTGTAGGTGTGGACTCGTTAGATAAGCGAATTGAAGCCAGAGTATCGGCCGTCAATCCGGTAATGGATAATGATCTCAAGGCATATCCTGTCGAGGTTTCGGTTCCTAATGGTTCAGGTGAATTAAAATCAGGGATGGTTGTAACTGTATACATGAAATCAGAAGCTCCTAAAAACATTTTGGTATCGCAGGATGCCATTACGGAGCAGGCAGGGAAAAAGTATGCCTATGTAGTGGAAGGAACTGTGGCTAAGCGGGTAGAAGTGCAAACAGGTCAGGAAAGTGCCAAACAGGTTGAAGTAACCAAGGGGCTTGCTGAGGGGCAAAATGTCGTCGTTAAGGGAGTAAGTCTCCTTACGGATGGTGCGAAGATTAATGTAGTCAAGTAATTTGTCTCGGCTATATGTACAGTAAATCACTGTTACTCCGTCATTCCTACTACTTAAAGTGTATTAGAGTATTAGATTTCAAGGGAATCTATAGACTTTATGTGCTTTATATATTCTATGGGTAATTCTTAACGAATATACTCCATTAAAGACCGACTTAAATGTACGAAAATAATCCTTGTACATTTAAGGTTGATAAGGTAAAAGTTGTAGGATGACGGAGGAACAGGTTCAATAGTATAATTATGACTGTGGAAAGCGGAATACATATTCAAAAAAAATAAATTTTTTTTTTGAAACGGACGCAACTTTTTGAACCCATGCTACGTCTAATTGGGTGAGTATGAAACAAAGGGGTACAAAAGCGTAAAGACATAATTCGCTAAAAAAATTCTTTACTGCATTGTTATCACATTGTATAATACTGGAGTACGTCATAAATGGACGCTTTCTTTCAACTAGATTCCAAGCTTCTGTGATATTGTCACAGATATCATTTTATAAGGGTTCTCATAAAGCTCGGAAAGGAGGTGTAACGACTGATGAGTGACAAGATCCGACAAAAAGACAAAAATAATATTTCTGGTTATATTCAAGGAGGAGAAAAAAAGGTTATGACAAAGTTTAATAAAAAAATGATCAACGTGCTGGCAACAGCAACATTGGTTGCTGGTGTTGCAGCTCCAATCGCAGCACTGACTGCACCAACTGCAGTTCATGCAGCTTCTAGCTATTCTGCTGTTAATACTCCTAGCATTGGTTCAAGTCAAACTACAAACACTACTTTGGGTAGAGTAAAAGTTAACGTAAGCCAAGCTTCTGTTGGTAAAGGTGAATCCTTCACTGTTACATTGCCTAAAGGCTTTGAATTTGCTACTGACCCTAAAGTTGTTCCTACTGCTATTGATTCTACTTATGGTTTGGGCGTTTACGTTGATCCAGGCGATAACAATGATGATGCTGCAGCTCGTGCAGAAACTGGATACGTTCCGGGTGAAGGTTTGACTGTAGAGAAGCTCACTGATAACTCTGCAAGAGTGACTTTCAACTTTACTAACTCTAAAGATAGCGTTGATCTTTATCTGAACTTTGGTAAAATTAATGTTAACGGACCTAGCAACGGACCTGTAAAAGCTACTTTTGATGCAGCTTCCGCAAGTGGTTTTACTAGCGGCGAAGCGACAATTGCAAACGTAGTTTCTTCCGGTCAAGTATCTTTGTCTGCTGCTGATACTGTTTCCAGTGAAGAAAACTTTACTGCAACTTTGAAAGTTAAAGAAGAAACTGCTGGTTCTTTGGGTACCAACAACATTAAATTGAAATTGCCTAGCGGTTTCAAATGGGACTCCGCTCCTAAGAAGCCAGCCACTATTTTGTATACTTCTAAGACAGACAAAGCAATTAAGCCAGAAGATGTGAATTATTCTACTGATGGCGATACGCTTACTTTGTCTTTGAAAAAAGTAAGTGATGACCAAACTTCTTTCCAATTGCCTGTAGGATTCTATGTGGATGATGAAAACAGTGCTAAAGAGGGCGATGTTACTGTTAGTATCACTGGTAATGCAACGACTGACGTTAGCTCCCTTGTAGTTGGTAGCTATGGTCAAATCGGTGGTGGCGTTTCCGTTGCTACTCCATCAACAATTCTTGCTGGTCATGATGAGCAAAAAATTGGTGATGTTACAATTAAAGAGACTGTTGCTGGTTCCTTTGTAAAAGGACGTACTGTAACTTTGCGTCTGCCTGAAGGTGCTCGTTGGCAGTCAACTTTTGAAAGTAATAACCCTGGAAGTAACTTCTCCGGTTCTATGGAGAACACTAACGGTTTGGGTGGAGCAGAGGTTTCCTATACTGACTCTGACAAACGTACTTTGAAATTGACTTTCAACAACGCTAACAGCACTAAAGATCCAGGTACTTTGAAACTGAAAAACGTTGAAGTTGCTACACAACCAGGTTTCTCTGGCGACCTGAACGTTGATGTTGCTGGTAGCCAAGGTCTGAGCGGTACTGTTAAGGTTGCAACTGTGAAGCAAGCTGTTACTTTGGCTGCTGCATCCAAACCAACCCTGACAATCGGTCTGGGCGAACAACAAATTGGCGACATCACAATTACTGAAGCAGCTAAAGAAGCTTTCGTTAAGAAAGACGGTAGCCGTGAAGTAATCTTGGAATTGCCAACAGGCGTACGCTTTGCTTCTACTCCAGATGTTAAAGTAACAGCTGGTGACGTTAAAGTGAAGAGCGTATCTACTGATACTTACGGCGATAGCAACAAAGGCCGTCTGAGCTTCTACATCGACAGCGAAAGTGCTACACCAAGTACAATCACAATCTCAGCTCCTAAGCTGACTGTTGACCGTACTGTAGCTCAAGGCGACATCGTTGCTAAGCTGAAAGGTAGCGCTGTTTCTTACACTGCATACAAAGGTGCAACTGACAACACTCAAAACTGGAAAGACAACAACACTGCTGCTGCTGAAGTAGCAATCGCAACTGTTGGAACTCCAGCTCCAGGTGCTACTAAATCCAAAGCTGTATTTACACTGGGAAGCACTGCTTACACAGTGAACGGCGAATCTAAAACAGCTGATGTAGCTGCTTATGCTGAAAACGGACGCACTTACTTGCCAGTACGTTATGCAGCTGAAGCTCTGGGTGTATCCCCACAAAACATCCTGTTTGACAAAGCAACTTCCACAGTTACCCTGATTAAAGGTGACCGCGTTGCTCAGATCAAACTGAACACTAACCTGTTGACTATCAATGGTTCTGTGGTTCGTATGGACGTTAAAGCTGTAACTAACAAAAACCGTACTGTACTGCCTATCTTCTGGGTGAGCAGAGCGCTGGATGCATCCATCAACTATGATGCAACTGCGAAAACAGTAACTGTTGAAAACAACAACTAATTTAAGAGCAACTCTTTTGAGTTAACTGAATTAGATGAGAAGAGGGTTCCTTTTGGAGCCCTTTTCTTTTATTAGTCATATTGACAAAGGAGAGAAATTATGAAACGTTTTGGAGTGGCGGTACTTTCCACATTGGTTCTTTCTTCTGCATTTGCCAATCTTGCGGGAGCTCAAGCAGGTGATATAAAAGTTATTATTAACGGTGTAACCCAGCAATATACGCAAGCTCCTGTTGTTAGTCAAAATACAACCTTGGTACCTCTTCGTGGAGTTTTCGAAAGCCTGGGAGCGCAAGTGGATTGGGATAGCAAAGCCAAAAGAGTAACGGCATCTAAAAATGAGGATACATTGACTTTGAATGTGGGTTCTAAGCTTGCATATAAAAACAGTGCTCCTGTACAACTGGATGTAGCTACTCAAATCCAGAAGGGTCAAGTACTCGTTCCTTTACGCTTTGTGAGCCAATCATTAGGCGCCAAAGTAAATTGGGATAAGACTACACGAACAGTGACCATTTCAAATCAAGTTGATGGAAGTACTACTGGTGAAAATAATAGTTTGTCCAGTAAGCCTTTCACAGCTCCTGTGACTAAAGTTACTTATGATACCTACTATAATGATTCTTTGACCTATGATGATGCAGTTAAACTTGCTATAGCTGATAGTACCACAGTTAAAACAGCAGAAACGAATATTGATCAATCTGGGAAAATTATGAAAGAAGCAGGTAAGAATATCGACTTTGTTCCTGCAGAAGCCGGTGATGAAGGACAAGATAAAGCTTTTAAAGGATATGCCCAAACCAACCTTAACTACGAGGCTGCAAAAAAGAATTTAGACATGACTAAGGAAGGTATTCAATACAACGTGAAGGATCTTTATAACAAGCTTCTTCAAAAGCAAAATGCCGTTAAGCTGGCTGCTATGAATATTGAAGATGCTGAGCGCAAGCTTAAAGTTGCACAAATTAAAAGAGATAATCAAATGTCGAGTGATTATGAGGTGACACAAGCAACCAATCAGTTGACTCAGAATCAAGCTGCTTTAGACAAGGCTAAAAAAGATCTGGATAGTGCATATGTATCTTTGAATCAAATGATTGGCTATAAACCAGAACAACGTTACGAATTGAAGGATAAGCCTGTCTATTCTGAGTTTAAAGATAATGTGGAAACTAAGGTGAGCCAAGTACTTACTAGCAGCACTGCTATTTGGTTAAGTGAACAAAAAGTAGATTTAGCTGAATTGAGCTTGAAGCTCTACAATTTTAGTACACCAGGAAACACACCATACGAGGCTGAACAGCTTAATGTAGAGAAGGCTCAGTATGCTACAGAGGGCACGAAGAGACAGCTTGAAGAAGCTGTAAGAACGCTTTACAACAACATTAAAGGATTGGAAAGTCAATATTCTCAAATTCAAGCTGGCTTGGTAAGCGCTAGAAGTGCAGCCGATATGGCTAAAAAGCAATTTGATGTTGGCTTGGCTACTGAGCTTCAGGTTTATGAGGCTAATCTGAAAGTGACTACTGCTGAACAGCAAGCTGAAGATCTGGTTACAAGTATTGATACATTGAAGATGGCTTATGAAAAACCATGGGTTTTACAAGGTGCAGCTTCTGGAGCAGGCCAATAATACTAGAATACAAAAGTATTTTCACAATGCATTAACGTGCTGTAGGAGGATTTACATGAAACCACGCTACAAAGTATCGCTGGCAGCAGTTTTGCTTGGAGGAGGGATAGTTGCAGGCTCCTTAATGAACAACTCGGTTAATGGAGCCTCCAGCTCTGGGCAACCAGGAACAGCTGACGATCCGGTTGTAACCAAAAGCTATGTTGATCAAAAAATTGCTCAGGCTCTCAAAGGTGGAACGACAACCAATACCAGTACTAGTAAGACAACTAGTTCAGCAGCCTCTTCTACCACAAACGCTACTTCTAACGCCACGACATCTGGAGCTTCTAGCTCAGGCAAAGCTTCCACAGCTGTGGAACAGACCGGGGAATTGAAGGTTGTTGATGTAAAACCTGGTCAAAAGCTGATTGCCAAAGCTGGATCGGAATTTATTTTACGTAACGGGTATGCTGTTGTTTATAGTATGGATGCCAGTGGAGCTATTGATATCACTTCCGGAACGGAAATTGTTCATAATCAAGCGGTTGAGAAAAATCATTTACTATCCTTTCCTAGAGAAGGAAGAGGTATTCAGGTAAAGGAAGGCCAGAAGTTTGGCCTGGTCGTCATGGTACGTGGCGGTTACACTCTCCAATAGGTTGTATACTGGAATGTTCTTTTTCGTAAATACTGCTTGGGATAGTAAATTGTTCTTGGCTAATCTGGCTCCAAACGCTGCACACTAACTTCATGAAAGAAAATACAATTGATGGAGGTGTGTACGATGGCGTCAAGAGGTCAGAGACGATTGATTCCCGAAAGCCGTGCCAGATTACATGATTTGAAGTATGAAATTGCTGCTGAGTTTGGGCTTCCTGTTTATAATCCCCAATATGCACATGTAATTCCTAGTGCAGACAGTGAGTTTGCTGCGGAGTTGGGCGAATTTAAAGGAAGCGCAAATGTGGAGTGGCGCGATTTGACTTCAAGACAGAATGGCTCTGTGGGCGGCGAAATTACCAAGCGATTGGTACAATCTGCCGAACGCAGCTTGTCTGAATTGGGTACCTTGTAAGCTGCAATAATTTTACTGATTTTGAGGTACAATTTTTTAAAAAAAGGCTATTTTCATTTTGGATCAGAAATTAGTTCTTATCCATTTGCCTTAGCTTCGCCTTTTGTAATTGGGCGATATGAATTGACACCTCGTTTTAAATAGGATATCATGGCATTTGAGGCTTGTACGCAACCTTTTCCTACCGGAAAAGGTTCATTTTTTGTTAATTAGGTATAGCAGTCATTTTCTGTCACATGTTGACGTGAGAGTGTCTGAATAATGCCATTGCCATGTCAGGATTTTATATAAATCCTCATGTATTTTAATTGTGGGAGGTTGAAATTCATGTCTGTAAAAGGTCGTCATTTGTTTACGTCTGAGTCCGTAACAGAAGGTCATCCGGATAAAATCTGTGATCAGATTTCTGACGCTGTATTGGACGCCTTTTTGGCTAATGACCCTAATGCACGGGTAGCGTGTGAAGTATCGGTAGCTACTGGTCTTGTTCTCGTCATTGGTGAAATCAGCTCCAAATCGGAATACGTGGATATTCCATCCATTGTACGCAATACGATTAAGGAAATTGGCTATACACGTGCGAAATACGGCTTTGATTATAATACTTGCGCTGTATTGACTTCTTTGAATGAACAATCGCCGGATATCGCTCAAGGGGTTAACGCTGCCCTGGAAAGCCGTGATCCTGCTGAAGTAGATAAAGAAACGGAAAACATTGGTGCAGGCGATCAAGGGCTGATGTTTGGTTTTGCCACGAATGAAACACCTGAGCTGATGCCGTTGCCAATCGCGATGTCTCACCGTATTGCACGTCGTTTGGCTGAAGTGCGCAAGGATGGTACACTAAAATACCTTCGCCCGGATGGTAAAACGCAAGTAACGGTAGAGTATGAAAATGGCAAACCAGTTCGTATTGATGCCATTGTAGTTTCTACACAGCATGCAGAAGATACTACATTAGAGCAAATTCAGGCAGATATCAAGGAAAAGGTTATTTTGCCAGTTGTTCCTGCGGAATTGCTGGACGAGCAAACCAAGTATTACATTAATCCTACAGGGCGCTTTGTTATTGGCGGACCTCAAGGGGATGCAGGTCTGACAGGCCGCAAAATTATTGTTGATACGTATGGCGGTTATGCACGTCATGGCGGGGGAGCATTCTCGGGTAAGGATCCGACCAAAGTAGACCGTTCCGCTGCTTACGCTGCCCGTTATGTAGCGAAAAACCTTGTTGCAGCCGGATTGGCAGATAAAGTAGAAATTCAGCTTGCCTATGCTATTGGTGTAGCTACGCCGGTTTCGATTAGCGTCGATACATACGGTACGGGTAAAGTAGGCGATGAGAAAATCGTTGAACTGATTCGTAACAATTTTGATCTTCGCCCAACAGGTATCATTCGAATGCTAAACCTGCGTCGTCCAATCTACAAGCAAACGGCTGCTTACGGTCACTTTGGCCGTACAGATCTGGATGTGCCATGGGAGAGCGTAGACAAAGCTGAAGCTCTGAGATCGCAAGCGGGTCTATAATTTCTCATATCTTATCAAATACAAGCTATAACCAAAAAAAGACTGTCTCATGATTTACATGAGCAGTCTTTTTTGATGTGTCTTACAAGTTAAGTTGAAAATTGCTGTGATGTATTGCTAACTTCTACTCCGTTGGGGGTGCAAGATTCAACAGCTTTTTGAGCAAATGACAGACCTTTTGCAGATCCTTACGCTGTTCCAAATATGAAAACAGAGCTTTTAAAAGACCTGTTTGGGGATTCGCCTTCAAAGCTTCTTCTTTTAATAAGGCGGCAATTTGCAGGTACTCCTGCTTTTCTTCCTTTGAACTCCATGAAGACAGCAGTATACTGTCTTCCAGAGAGTGGAGAAGGCCGTTAATCTGGCGGCCTTGATCAAAGGGATTGCTTAGAGTACTTTCAGGTAACCAGCCCTGCTTGCTCCAGAACAAATGAGGGGCGGATTCACCACTATTCAGGTTGGCTACCAAGGAATGGGATAAGAAGATGATGAATTGCGCAAGCTGCTCAACCGTTTCATCATTCATTCGATCCGCAAAGAAGCGAATGTATTCAAATACAACACTCTTGAGCACAAAGGTTATATCCCATGCGTGATCTTCAATCTCCGGTCCAAAAACGTCAATCATGCACTCACGTACCCATTTGTACAGCTTATATTCATGTTGCTCGAAGGCGCCATTGAGTTGCTCGTTTTGAAAAATAAGCATGGACGGCTCAGGAAGATCCATCATGAGATACACTTTGTTTTCAACGAGGTTTTTCAAATAGAGTACGATAAAATCGTGCAGCTTAGCTTCTTTAGTAAGGTCAGGCTTGCTGTAAAGTGCCCGAATGTCTTGTTCAATATTATTCTCCAGAATGATACACATTTCCAAAGGAAGCTCTTCTTTTCCTTGAAAATATTTATAAAAGGATGCCTTCGCCATCCCGCTTTCTTTGGCAATCTCTTCAACAGATGTTGAATAGTAGCCTTTTCTGGAGAATAGCCGAATGGCTGCCTGTAAAATATCATTTTTTTTGCTTTCCATACATATTTCCCCCTAGGGTTCAATCCGACAGTGTGTATTTCTCTGCATGCAACTACAAAGGTTGATCGTGTGTGATAACCGTGTGCTGCTGTTTTTTGAGTTGACGGCGCATTTTGTACTTGGCCATGATCATATACAATGACGGCACTACAAACAGGGTTAACAACGTCGAGAATAACAATCCGAAAATGACAGTAAACGCCAGTGGCTTAAAGAGCAGGCTACCCAGTAGGGCTAACGGAATCATACCTACAATTGCTGCCAGAGAAGTCAGTAAGATGGGTCTGAAACGGGCAGTGGCTGCTTGTATCACAGCTTCTTTCAGCTCCATTCCCTCATGCCGGGCATCCTCGATGAACTCGATTAACACAATTCCGTTTCGCACTACAATTCCCGCCAGTGCGATAATTCCCATGATGCTCATAAACCCGATAGGCATACCTGTCAGAAAAATACCGATAATTCCACCTGCTGCTGCCAGGTACACTGTCGTCATAATAATAATAGGAATGGAAAGAGAATAAAATTGCATGGTGATTAAGAGTAAAATGAGCAAGACCACAACAATTGCCAGCTGTCCTAAATCGCCGAAGATGGTGGATTGATCGGAGGTTTCTCCGCCCACCTCCCATTTGTAGCCCTCAGGGAACTTCATTTGTGCCAGTTTACTTTCAACATCTACCATCGCTTCGCTAGCCGTTCTTCCATTCAGATCGGCTTCTACCGTAATCGTCCGTTCCATATTGTAATGCTTGATTTGCTGAATAGCAAATGTAGGCTTGATCTGTACGAGCTGGTTTAATGGAATCTGCTCACCAGCAGTATTTATTACACTTAATTGTTGGAAAAGCGTGCTTGGCTCCTCGTCAATATGATTCAAATACAGTTTGATATCTACCAGACCGTTTCCCGTATCAAATTGGCTAACTTGGGCTCCTTCTTTTAATAGAAGAAGTGTACGGGTCAAATCAGTGTAGCTCACGAGGTACTGATCCATGGCCTGCTTGTTGACCTCAAGTTCCAGCGCATATCGCTCAATCCCTATATCATCCACGATTCCCGTTGTTCCATTTACTGTGGCGATCTGTTCCTTTGCTTTTTGGGCAAGGGTTTGCAGCTCATTCAGGTCCTGGCCTGAAATACGGATAGAGACGGGCTTACCCACAGGAATTCCCAGACGGGGAACATACATCGTAACCGTAACTCCAGGGTAGGACTTTTTAATGTGCTGTTCCCAGGCATCGACTGTCGTATTGAGATCAAATACATCCTCTTTGCCGACAACAGCGATCTGACCGACAATCTCGTTGTCGCTACTATCACCGCCGCCGCTGCTAATGTCACTAAACAACTGCGGAGCTGTTCCTCCAGCGCTGTAGGTTACGTTAGAGGTTTCGGGTTGTTTTCTTACCCAACCTGCAATGTCTTTGACTACCTGGTCTGTTTCCGCGATCGAAGTGCCCACAGGCATTTTTACATTTAATGCGACGTGAGGATCTTCCGATTCTGGAAACAATTCAACCCTTGTGAAAGCGACCAGTCCATATGCAGCCGTCCCGAGCATGAGTCCAATCATTGCGGTCAGCAAAGGACGCTGAATTACTTTGGGTATTAACTTTTGTGAATAGAGCTTATTTAAAGATTGAATCTGATGACCTAACAAGCCAGGTGGTTTAGGTTTTCCCTGAGGGCGACGAGCCTGTCTGCGTTTCTCATACCATTCTCGAAAAATAGGAATAATGGTGAGCGACATGATCATAGAGGCAAGCATAGTCAGGGAAACAATGGCTGGAATCGGTTTAATAAATGCACCTACATTCCCTGGAAGAAATAATAGTGGAGCGAAGGCTGAGATGGTAGCCAGTGTAGCAACTAAAATGGAAAGCATCACCTCTTTGGTGCCTTTTACTGCCGCAACGGAGGGAGATTCGCCTAATTCCGTAAGTCTGCGCTCGATATTGTCATTTACGACTACCGCGTCATCGACGAGTATACCAAGTACGATAATCAGGCCGACAACGGAAATTTGATTGAGTGTAATGCCGAACATGGGCAAAAAGATAATGGCGATCGAAACCGAAATAGGAATCGCCAGCGCGACAAAAGCAGAGGTTAGCAAATTCAAGCCCAGCATACAAACGAGAATAACGGCCGCAATCGCGAGAATCGTTTCACGTTTTAAATCGTCGAAGATATGAGTTACCTGATCTTTTTGTGCAAAAAGAGTTTCAAAGTGAACGCCAGCGGGGAGTGTCTTTTCCAGCTCTTTCAGCTTGGTATTAACCTTCTCGCTCATCGACGGGATATCGGTGCCTGTTTCTGCTCCAATGCTTAGTGTAATGGCTGGTTTACCATTTATGTAAGCAAAGTAGCCTGCTTTGGAATGTGCCAGCTCAGTCGTACCTACATCTCGTAGGTAAACAGGGTTCCCTTCCTTGGTGCGTGTCAGAATGACCTGATCTAACTCGTTGGCCTTTTCTGTTTCCCGGACAATGAGCTGATAGGTGCGCCCGTTGTATTCAATATCCCCGGTGGGGACCCGGTCAATCTGAGACTGGATCGCCTGCGCAACTTGCCCCCAGGACAGCTGGTATTGCTGAAGCTTCTGATTGTCGATATGGACTCGTACCTCTTGATCAGGAAGACCTCTGAATTTGACACTGGATACGCCAGATATGGTATTAAGCTGATCTTTCCAGCTTGTAGTCATATCATTGAGTTGATACAGCGGTGCGACAGAGTCAGCGATCAAGGCATAGGAGCCGATAAACGAGCTGGTCAGCTTATCATTCACAACAGGTGTTTCAGCGCCATCAGGGAGATCGGCTTGTGCATCCTGCACCTTTTTACGCATATTGTCCCAAACCGTTTGGGGATCAACTCCATCTTTGGATTCGATTAAAATAGAGGAGAATCCGTTACCAGAAGTCGAATTAATCGTTTTAACGCCTTCCACTTCCTTGATGCGTTTCTCCAACTCTTTGGTTACGGTTTGTTCTACTTTTTGTGGTGAAGCACCAGGGTAGACTGTTGTTACCATAGCATTCTGTATTGTGACATCCGGCATCTCCTGCTGCGGTAACTGGAAAAAACTGAAGATTCCGACTAAGATCAGCATGACAAAAAACAGCAACGTAATTTTTCGTTTTTTTACGATATACTCAATCATGGGCGTCCGCCTTCCCCCGACTGAATCGCATTTCCATCAAACAGGGTTTCTGCCCCTTTAATGACAATACGTTCGCCTTCACGAAGGCCGGATACAATTTGAAGCTGATTTTCTACGACCTGATTGCCAAGCTCCACTGGAGTTTTAACAGCTTTTCCTTGGACATCTTTGAAAATAAAAGGCTTGCTTCCTGTGTTAATGACCGCTTCGGCCGGAATGAGAATGCCGTTCTTGTCTGTTACCTGATGAGCAGCTTTAATGACCTGACCGGGTAACCAGTTTCTTTGCGGATTGGAAATGACAATCTCTACATTAACCCTACCTGTATTGGTACTCGTTGATGGATAAACGTTGGATACTGTGCCTTGACGGGTTTCCTCGTACAACATGACACTGACCTGTTGCCCCTTCTTCCAATCTCTGATTTCGCTGTCCGGTACCGGAAGCAGAACCTTGAGTCGATCAATGGAGCCTATGCGATAGACTGCTTGGCCAGAAGCGACTAAATCACCTGTATTCACGATCTTATCTAAAATGACGCCGTTCACAGGAGAGATTAGACGGGTGCGTGAAAGTGCAAGTTCTGCCTGACCCTTAGCGACGAGTGCCTTTTCGTAATTGGCACTGGCTTGTTTTTTGGAAGCGGCAGCCTGTTCACTGGCTGCAAGGGCTTTAGATCTTCCAGCAAGCGCATCCTGAAAGGAAGCCTGAGCGGATTGGTGGTCTTCTGTCGTTGCTCCTTCCAGCAGGAGGGAAAGGGAGTCTTTGGCCTGTTCCAGATCTTTCAGGGCTGCGGTAGCATTCAGGCGGGCATTTTCGTTATCCGACGCGGAAGCAGCGCCTGCCTCAAACAGCTTCTGTGTACGCTCGCTATCCGTCTTGGCCTTATTATAAGCGCTTTGTGCCTTATCTACAGTAGCTTGCGCTTGTTGCTTTTCTTGAGCACGTGCGCCTTTATTGACCTTGTTGACATTCGCGCGAGCACCTGTAATGCCGGCATCGGCGGATTGAATCGCAGAGGCAGCGGCCTGAAGGTTAGCCTGTGCGTTATCTATACCTGCCTGAGCCTCTTGAATCGAGGCTGCGGCCTGCTCAACCTGAAGCTTGTAGTCAGTGTCATCCAAACGAGCAATAACGGCGCCCTTCTGTACAGCAGTGCCGACAGAGAGAGATGCACTGGCTACAGTGCCTCCATTTTGAAAAGCCAGTGTGTTTTCCTCATAAGCCTGAAGCGTGCCTGACAAGTTATAGGCAGTATGGAGCGGAGAGGATTTGACGATTGCGGTACGCACAGCGACTGGCTGTGCAGCAGAGCTTAGAGAGGCATCCTCCTTCCCGGCAGAACATCCAGCGATCGCGATGCTCAGGGATAGGGTAAGTATGCTGATTGTTCGTTTTTTATTCATGATTATCGATCCTCCTGATGGGTTCATAACATTAGGCCTGAACTGGGTAGTATTATTTGAACTTATTAGTTCATGTGTATTATAGTGTGCTAATTATGCATTCGTCAATTTATAGTTTGTGTTGTATGAAATAGTTGATAGAATTTTCGTAACTTTTGCCTTTATAATAAGTCTATTAACATAAGAGGCTTTTTTTGTTTATTTGATAGAGTTTAGAGTACGTGATCGGAAAAGTCCGTTTGAATACAATGAAGATGGGAGAGTTATCATCCATATGTTTTTAGGTAATAGGAAACAAGGCAATGAGAAAGTAGATGGCAGAGGGATCGTTAAAAGATGGGCTGTTTTGACACTGGCGGGAGTATTGTGGGTTGGACCCGTTGCCGGAACAGGCGCTCTAATTCCGTTAAACGGCTGGATATCTGCGCCGATTGCGAGTGCAGCTTCCGGTTCAACTGTAAAGTTGGGGGAAGAAATTATTACTTCCGGTGCAACATTGATGAAATATCGTTTTAAAGGCTCCAAGGGAACAGCGTTAGCTGATATCGTCCGGGTAGACTTGCAAAATCCATACGTCAAGCTGGATGTTATGACCGGGAAAAATGGGCAGTTCACAACCCGTCAAAGCACAGGCGGTATGGCAAAAGAAACCGGAGCAGTCGCTGGTGTGAACGGAGATTATTTTAATACCTCCAGCGAGGGTGCCCCGATTGGTGGACAAGTATCGAAGGGGGTATTGATGTCTACTCCGTCCGATTTAACGGGGATGTATGCTTTTGCAGTAACCAAGGACGGTTCCCCAATGGTGGAGCAGTTCACCTTTGAAGGCACAGTAAAAGCCGGGGATGGATCAACTTTCCCCTTAGCGGGGATGAATAAGGCTTCGTATTCGCCTGAAACGAGCGGAAGCAGCTACAGCCATTCCAATGCAATGTATATTTATACATCTGCCTGGAAAGCAATTGAGCGGCCGAAAAACAGCTCAACAACGCCTACCGAGGTATTGGTGCAGAATGGTGTGGTTACGCAAATTTCCAACAATGCTACGTTGAATATGACTGTGCCGCAGGACGGCTATATTTTACGTACTCACGGCAAAGCGGCCGATTATGTCAAAGCCCACCTGACAGTAGGACAAACGATAGAAACCAGCTATCATCTTCGTGTCAAATCGACAGGGAGTGAGGTGGACCCTTCCAATCTCCAGATGATGATTGGCGGACACACCATATTGGTGAATGACGGTCAGAAAACTTCCTTTTCCCGCAGTACAACGAGCATAGGCGGGACGCGGGCGCGCACGGCTTTGGGATATTCCCGTGACAAGCGTTACGCTTATGTCATTGCCGTTGAGAAGAACGGGAACAGCGTTGGCGTATCCCTGAGTGAGCTGCAAACGCTGATGAAAGATATTGGTGTCTGGAAGGGTATGAATCTGGATGGCGGTGGCTCCACCACAATGGTGACCCGTGATTTAGGAGATACGACAGTGGGGCTTACGTTCAATACGGAATACGGTACGGAGCAACGGAGCGTCGTAAACGGTGTGGGTGTGTACACCAGTGCGCCTAAAGGGACGCTCAAAGGCTTCACGATTAAAGGCAATAAAACGCTGCTTATTGGTCAGACCGGAAGCTATTCTTTTAAAGGCTATGACACCTACTACAATCCGTTCGATACCTCAAATGTACAAGTGACATGGAAATCGAGCAACCCGTCCGTGATATCGGTGAGTGGCGGGGTTGTGAAGGGGTCGAAACCAGGAACAGCTACGTTGACGGCGTCCAGTGGCTCAGCTAGTGCTACGACCAAGGTTACTGTCTTGGGAGCAAATGAAATCTCATCACTTACCGCAGGCAGTGGGACAGGATCGCTTACGGCAGGTGCTAAAATCGAGGTACCGGTAACTGCAAAGACGAAAGATGGCCAGAGCGTCAGCATTTCGTCAGATGCGCTCAAATGGGAGTTCATCGGCTTTAAGGGAAGTGTTAAGGACAATCAGCTTACGGTAAATACGGTGGATGCGGGTGTGAAAACGGGCTATGCCATCGGTCGCTACGATGGTTTCAGCGCGGTCGTCTTCCTGTCTTCTGGCGGGGCTAGCACAAACAACTGGGAGAACTTCGAAAATGTTTCGTATCCGGTTGATTTTACTTCGAATGTGGAAGGCGTTACCGGCACAGCGGCTGTTGTACAAGGAGATGGCGACCATGCCAATTCTAAAGTGCTTGAGCTGAACTACGACATGACGAACGGTAGTGGTAAAATGTATGCCTATGCCCAACTGAACGGTACAACCGGCAAAACGCTTGAACAAGCGGCTACATCCATCTCGATTGATGTTAGAGGAGATAAGAGTCTGAACTGGTTGCGCGCCGAGCTGGAAGATGCCCAGGGCAAAACGGCATATATTGACCTTGCCAAAGTGATCGACTGGAATGGCTGGAAAACCATTAACGCAGACATGAGCAGTTTGAATATTTCATATCCGGCGAAGCTCAAGCGCCTGTATGTAGTCAATGTGGCCGAAGGTCAGGATGAGCGTGCTAAAACGGGCAATGTCGCTTTTGATAATATTTCTTTTAATACACCGGGAACGGTCGGAACCGAAGGACTCAAAAAAGGAACGGCTCAAATGACAATCGGACAAAAGTCAATGACCGTGAACGGGACGTCAACGACGATTGATGCTGCTCCGATGACTCGTGACGGCTCAACGTATGTGCCGATCAAGTACGTGCTGGATGCTTTTGGCGGGCAAGCCAAGTGGAACGCAGGCGATCAGCGGATTACGATTATGCGTGGCGGTGTGCTGATGGATTTAACAGTAGGCAAGAAAGAAGTCGTCCTGAACGGCAAACGTCAGAGCACGGATGTAGCACCCATTGTGTTAGATGGTAGGACTTTAGTCCCGTTAAGACTCGTGTCTGAGCAGTTAGGAATGACTGTAAAATGGGAACAAGAAACGAAGACCATCACCCTCCAGTCATGATATGGTATGATATATACTTGAAATGCTAGGATTGGAGTAGAACATTTGTGGACTTTCAAGCCGATATCATAGACCGAGTCATTAAGAATGCCATCCAGGTGATGGAGAACAGCAAATATCAGATGTTCGAAATTTTGGACACGGCCCGGACCGAGCTGGTCACGTTAAATCAGGAACTCCAGAGCGTCCTGAAGGAAACGGCGGAAACGATTGAAAAGGTGGACCAGCTGGAAATGAACTATCGGCGGTCCCGTATCCGGCTGACTGAGGTCAGCCGTGACTTTGTCCGCTATTCGGAAGAGGATATCAAGCAGGCTTACGAGAAAGCAACACAGCTTCAGCTCGATGTGATGATCTTTCGCGAGAAGGAAATGTATCTCAAGGCCAGAAGAGATGATCTTCAAAAGCGGGCTAAAAGTGTTGAGGACTCTGTCGAGCGGGCCGAAACCATCGGTTCGCAGATGGGCGTCGTGCTGGAATACTTGTCGGGTGAGTTGGGACAAGTGACGCGGATCATTGAATCGGCCAAAAACCGGCAATTTATTGGTCTGAAAATTATTTTAGCCCAGGAAGAGGAGCGTAAGCGGATATCCCGTGAAATTCATGACGGACCTGCACAGCTTCTTGCGCATCTAGTACTTAGGACGGAAATTGTGGAAAGAATGATCGCCAAGCAGGAATTCAAGATGGTTCAGGACGAAATAGTAGACTTGAAGAAACAGGTTCGCTCCAGTCTTGAGGAAATGCGAAAGGTTATTTTTAATTTGCGTCCTATGGCCCTGGATGACTTAGGACTTATTCCGACGCTCCGAAAATATGTACAGGATTTTGAGGAAAAAACGAAGATTAGAGCGCTTTTTGAAACAAGGGGCAAGGAACATCGTCTCTCTTCCGCGATGGAAGCAGCCATTTACCGTCTGATCCAAGAAGCTTTGACCAACGTTGCCAAGCATGCTTATCCTACCTATGTGCTTGTTGAGATTACCTATCAGGCGCAGCTTGTAAAAATCGTGGTGCAGGATAATGGTCTGGGCTTTAAGCCAGAGCTTTTTCAGCAGAAAAGCAAAGATCATGGACATTTTGGTCTGATTGGTATGCGGGAAAGGGTTGAACTGCTCGAGGGGAGAATGGAAATCGAATCAGCTGAGAATCAAGGCACCAAGATAGTGATTCATATCCCAACCAACGTGGAAAAGGGAAAGGAGTAACAACATGGAAAATCAGGAAATTAGTAACGCACCCATTAAAGTTCTCTTGGCGGACGATCATCAGTTGTTCCGTGAAGGGCTTAAACGTATTTTGAATATGGAGGACGACATTGAGGTCATCGGAGAATGTGGCGATGGTATTCAGGTGTTGGAATTCTGTAATGTAGAGAAGCCGGATATCGTTTTAATGGACATTAATATGCCTATTGAAAACGGTGTGGAGGCAACGGAGAAGCTGCGCGAGATGTTCCCGGATGTCAAAGTTATCATTTTGTCCATTCATGATGATGAAAGCTATGTATTCGAGACGTTGCGCAAGGGGGCTAATGGCTACCTGTTAAAGGATATGGAGGCCGAGTCCCTCATTAATGCGATTCGCTCTGTGCATGAAGGGTATGCGTTTATTCATCCGAAGGTAACGGGTAAGCTCATTCAGCAGCTCCGCCGGATGACGTATCTGAATGAAACCGGGGCTATGGCTGAAGGTCATACGAAGGAAGCTGGCGTGAAGTTCGTCGCAGGCGAAAATAACCCGCTGACCCGTCGTGAGGCTGAAGTGCTGCGCTTAATGGCTGAAGGCAAGAGCAACAAGATGATCGGTGAATATTTATTCATTAGTGAAAAAACGGTCAAAAACCATGTCAGCAGTATTTTGCAAAAAATGGAGGTTGATGACCGGACACAAGCGGTTATTAATTCCATCAAATACGGATGGGTTACGCTGTAAAGTGTAGTCTTTGAAACCCAGTACATAACCGTGACACCTCTTCCTGTTATACGGCATATATTGTCGCTATAGGAGGAGGTGGAACCTTCGTGATGGCTCATTTGGTTTGGATATCGCTTATATATGGTCTGGGAGCCGCAGTCGTGCATCTTATGTATATACGGCAGGCGGTTCAAGCCTATCGCAATGGCGACGATGTGCGCGCGTTATCTTCGGATCAACGGCCGACCCGTTATATTGTCATTACTTCTAATGACGGAGAACGTGTGGAGTGGGTGATGCGTTCATTGAGCATACTTGCCTGGTTACGTCGGAGGCCGCTGCATGTGACGGTACTGGATGATGAATCCGTGGATGATACACTGCCGATCCTTACACGGATGGTGCGTTACAGCCATATGGATGTTTCGGTCATTTCATATCGTTTTTCACCGGGAAACCCGGTTTTACCGAAGTTAGGCGGTGAAAATCAGGTTGTTATTGACCTCAGAACAGCCAACCCGTTGGTGGATGCTCCACTTGTTCGTTAATGACAAAGTATGGTGGACATTACGGTCGAAACCGGTTATAAATGTTTATAAGGAATTGCATATGCAAGATAAAAGGGATTTCACTGAAATCCGAATGATGTGAAGCACACTTCAGGCTATGGGCCATGGAAGTGTGCTTTTTTGCTTTTTTGTTGTTAGAAAGAGGAAAATAAACACATGAGAAGTGGAAGGGTACCAAATGAAAATTGCGGTATATGTGGTCAGGTATAGAGGGAAATGGGATATCCGCTTATCCGTGGATATTCGAGTAGATATGACATGGTGGTTGAAAGGGAACAAGGGACAGGAGAATGCTGTCGAAAAATGGGTGGTACTGGGGCGAGAGCTTCCGTTGTCTTGGGGCGTAAAGCTGTGTGAAGTGTTCAAGGGATCAACGGACATGAAGCGATGGACAAGGAGGCAATGGTGGCAATATGTTCTCGCACAGCTAAAGGATGAACTGATTTCAGAGTCTGGTGACGTAGAGCAACATTTAACCGGAGGGATCAATGCTATTTGCATTTGGGAGGGGCAACTGTTTCATCCAAGCAGCAGCATGATGTATGAGGGAGGGAGTGAGGAACGGAGTATAGCAGGAGTATCGTACCTCAGGCAAACAAGGCATTCCAACAGTGAAATTGAAAAATTGGATATGGAGCGCGTGGCACGACAAGCGGATGTGCTGGCTGATTTGCTGTCAGGACGCCAGTTGCTTGTTCTGGAAGCTGAAGCGTTGCTGGCTGAGGTGGCACCAGGATTGGAGCGCGTTTGGCGCTTGGCTGCGCAGCTCGCGTACCTACAAGGTCGACTTAGCTTTGCTGCTGGCCTTGCACCACATGCGCGTAGGCCCGCTACGAGTGATCTCCGCTGCAACCGTTGCGGCAGCGGGACGATGTACCGCACGAGCTGTGCATCGTGCGGGCGCGAGGCGTGCGCCTACTGCGAGACGTGTCTTGCGCTGGGGCGCAGCCGTGAGTGCTCGCTGCTGCTGCGCGGTGCAGCGAAACCCGCCGTGCCGCGCACG
>NZ_ASRY01000014.1 GCF_000520815.1 Paenibacillus maysiensis
GAGGCTGTCTCCAGCCACCAGTATGCGTCTGCCGGGCCACCATCCAGCCCCAATCAACTCAGCCGTCCGCAGGCTGTACAATATATCAGCCTCGCCTTTGCCGGATTTTCGCTGATCCTTGCGGGTATCCGTGTGATGCAAACAATCGGCCCTTGGATTGAGCAGGCCGGGTTGTTCCGCTGGTTTCTTGACCACGCTGCGGCCAACATGTGGTGGGCCTTCGCCGCTGGGGCCTGCCTGACCGCACTGGTTCACAGCAGCGCCGCCGTTATTGGCATGGCGATCAGCCTCGCTGCTGCGGGAGCTTTGCCAGCCGATGTGGGTATCGCCATCGTCATTGGCTCCAACGTTGGCACCTGCGTGACGGCCCTGATTGCCGCTGTTGGCGGCAGCGTATCCGGCAAATTTGTGGCCTGGTCCCATGTACTGCTGAACGTAGGCGGGGCGTTGCTGTTTATGCCGCTGATCCCCGGGCTGGAAATGGCAGCCGCCTGGATATCCGCCGAGCCTGGAGCCAAGGTCGCCCATGCCCAAACCCTGTTTAACGTGATCAGCTCTCTGCTTGTCTTGCCAGTCTGCTATTTACCTGTATGGGCACGTTTGGAGAATCGCATGTCTCCCAACATCATCAAACGTTAATTCCAAGCATGGACAGCGCTTTGCTCAAAATGACATCATTGTTGTCATATCCGCCTTGGCGCTGGAGACGCCATGCTTCCTCAGGCGTATGCCACGCAACACCTTTAATTTCTTCAATCTGTGCCTGTAAATCCCCATCCAGTGCCTCTACGAGATAATAATGAACTTCCTTGTCCACTTCCCCGAATTCAGGATGCTGATACGTATAAGCAATCATATCTACATGCTGGATAATCCGTCCGTTCAGCCCTGTTTCCTCACGAATTTCACGCAAAGCCGTCTGTTCGATCGTTTCTCCCGACTCCATTTTGCCTTTAGCCAAGGAGACCTTGCCGTATCGGTCGGTAATCAGCTGAATTTCAAGCTGCTCCCCCTGTTTACGGTACACAACACCGCCTGCGGAAATTTCCTTTTTTGCTGCCATCCTGTAATCCCCTTTCCTTGCGCAACAAGGATTCCGTCCTCCCTGTAAGGAAAGGCGAAATCCTTGTTTGCCATCACTATGGCCTGTTCAGGCTTTTTTTAGTTATTATAGGGCTGTTTGCAGTCCATTCTCCAGCACACGGACCAATTGGCCTTCACTTTCATTAACGCCCGCCTTCGTCAGCTTCACGCGGCACACCTTGCCCACCAGATCCTCAGAACCTTCAAACACCAGTTGAATGTAATTGTCACTGTAACCGTGAAGCATGCCGCTATCTTCGGTCCCTTTCGGCGCAACTTCCGGAATGACCTCCAACACCTGACCGACAAACTTCTCTGCATAAGCCAACTGCATTTGCTCTGACAGTTCAATCAGCTCATGCACACGTGCATTTTTCACGTCCTCGTCCACCTGATCCTCCATACGCGCCGCAGGTGTGCCACTGCGCTTGGAATAAGGGAACACATGCATTTCCGAGAAGCCGATTTTTTTCATCAGCTCATAGCCGTTGCGGTACATTTCGTCCGTCTCCCCAGGGAAGCCAACAATAACATCTGTCGTAATCGCCACATCCGGCATCGCCTTGCGAATCATGAGCATTTTATTGTAAAACTCTTCGGTTGTGTATTTACGGCGCATCCGTTTCAACACAGTGTCGTCTCCCGCTTGAAGCGGTATGTGAAAATGACGCACCAGCTTGGTGGAACGATTCAGCACATCGAGCATTTTTTCATCTATCTGGCTGGCTTCAATCGAGCTGATACGGATACGCTCCAGCCCTTCCACCTTCTCCAGATCCCACAGCAGATCGGACAGGTCATAGTTGTCCATGTCGTCACCATAACCGCCTGTATGAATGCCCGTGAGCACAATTTCCTTGTAGCCCGCATGCACCAGTTGACGCGCCTGAGTCATAATGCTCGCGGCATCGCGGCTGCGGGACAGCCCACGCGACCACGGAATGATGCAGAAGGTGCAGAAATTGTTGCAGCCGTCCTGAATTTTCAAAAACGCACGTGTGTGGTTAGCAAAATCAGGTACATCCATTTCCTCGAACACGCGCGTTTTCATAATATTGCGCACAGCATTCACTGGTTGACGCGACTCTTGAATCTCCTGTACAAACGGAATAATTTTGTCCCGGTCCTGTGTACCAATAACGAGATCGACACCGGGAATATCCATAATTTCGGCAGGAGAAGTTTGGGCGTAGCAGCCCGTCACTGCCACAATGGCATCTGGGTTCCGACGAATCGCACGGCGAATGATCTGACGACTCTTTTTATCGCCGGTATTCGTAACGGTGCATGTATTAATAAGGTAGACGTCAGCTGTCTGCTCATCAAAATCTACCTGCTCATAGCCTTCATTTTTGAACAGCTGCCAAATCGCTTCTGTATCATAAAAGTTTACCTTACAACCCAATGTGTAAAATGCCACTGACGGCATGTTAAACCCCTCCCATTTCTCCTGACTCATATAAAATGCAAGCCAAGGCAGCCATACCTGCGGTTTCCGCACGCAAAATGCGTCTTCCCAGCCCCGTAGACTGCGCTCCGGCCTGCTCGGCCTCCAGACTCTCCGCTTCGCTGAAGCCGCCTTCCGGACCCACTACTAGCAGAACACGCGGCTTGTCCATCGACGTCCATTGTCCTGCCAAAGGCTGAATCACATCCCGTAGCTGCCGCCCCTGCTCTTTTTCATAACAATAGCATATCAAATCATACTGCGAAAAAGAAGCCAGCAGCTCCTTCCACGTCATCGGCGCGCTAATTTCCGGAATCCGGTTACGGTGGCTTTGCTCAGCCGCTTCCTTCACAATCTTGCGCCAGCGCTCCAGTCGCTTGCCTTCCTTTTTGGCATCATACTGCACGACCGTACGCTCGGACAAAAACGGTACAAACCCCGCTGCCCCGATTTCTGTACATTTTTGCATAACAGTCTCCATCTTGTCTCCCTTGGGGAGACTTTGGGCAATGGTGACCTGCACATGCGGTTCGGAGGTCATTTCCAGCGGCTCGATGATCGTCGCCGTCACACGATCCTGTTCTATCGTATCCAGCGCAGCCAGCGCTTCCCTTGATACCCCGTCACTGACTATAATTTTGTCACCACTACGACCCCGCATGACCTTGGCGATATGCCGCGCGTCCTCACCCGCAACAATCACGTGATCTTCCAGAAACTGCTCTGCCGGAATAAAATAACGCTGCATTCTCTCTCACACCTATTCTAAAAATAACTGTTATCCACTGACGTTCCGTACAAAATCCGAATAAATCACCAAGCAACATCATATCATCTTTTGCGCCTGTATGACCAGTCTGTTCCCTCTTCCATTCGTGTAATACCTATCTGTTCTCGTAAAAAAAGGAGCCCTTAGGCTCCAAATAATCCGGTGATGTAAAAAGAAAACTGCAAAAACTGGATATAGATCATCTGGGCCAGCATGTAAAGAGGTTCAATCGTTACAGCCCGAACCTGCGGAATGACCAGTATAAGCAGAAAAATAAAGATGGACCACTGTTCAAACTGCTGAAGCTTACGGCGCACAGGAGTTGGGGCTACGTCTTCCACAATGCGGTATCCATCCAGCGGAGGCAGTGGAATCAAGTTAAAGATAAACAAAAACAGATTCAAATTGATCAGTGCATTGATAAACAAATAGATCGCCTGAGCCACCCGCTGGTTCTCCATCCCCGGCAGCACTTGAAAATGAAGGAGCATGGCATAGATCAATGTAGTGACAAATGCAAGCAGCAGATTGCTCAGCGGACCGGCAGCCGAAACAATAATGCCCATGAGGCGCGGACGGCTAAAATTGTCACGGTTAACCGGAACAGGCTTGGCCCAGCCAAAGCCCCCGATCAGCAGCAACAGCGTACCCAGCAGATCAATATGCACGGCCGGATTTAAAGTCACGCGCCCAAGCAGCTTGGCTGTGGGGTCACCAAATTTATTGGCATAATACGCATGTGCAAATTCATGCACCGTAAAAGATATGATCACAGCCAGCAAGTAAAATGGAAGAACATTTAAATTTACACGAAAAATATTTTGTAAAAAATCCATGGTTACCTCTTTCTCGCCACAAACGCCAGCCAATCCTCATCCCGGCACGTTTCGGCAATGTCGAAGCCAGCCGCCTTCAATGCGTTTTCGACAACTTCTTCTTTGTTCTTCCAAATCCCTGAAGCGATATAAATACCACCTGGCTCCAGAGCCTTGTACACATCATCAATAAACAGCAGAATAATTTCGGCCAAAATATTAGCGACCACCAGCTTGACTGGCAACTGGATACCCAGCGTTGGATCGCTCGCATTCAGTACAGACAGCAGATCGCTCTCTTTAATAGTAATGCGATCCTCCAGTCCGTTCAGATGGGTATTTTCCCGCGCACTGGATACCGCTACGGGATCAAGGTCCAGAGCCAGTACATGCTTCGCTCCCAGTTGTACGGCTCCAATCGCCAAAATGCCGGAGCCTGTGCCCACATCAATAACTTCTTCTCCACCCTTAATCACTGATTCCAGCGCTCTCAGGCAAAGTGATGTTGTGGGATGCGTTCCGGTGCCAAAGGCCATGCCGGGGTCCAGCTCAATAATTTTTTCATCTTCACTGGCAGGCTCATAGGCTTCCCAAGTAGGTTTGATCGTTAGACGATCCGACACACGCAAAGGCTTGAAATATTGCTTCCAGGCATTCGCCCAATCATCCTCGTTGACCGTTTTCAGCTCATACCGAACCTCGCCGGGATCAATATCAAATGTTCTCAATTCTTCGACGCGTGGCTCAATTTGCGCACGTATGCCGTCCATATCCACTTCTTCGGCAAAATACCCCTTGATGGTCGCTTGTCCTTCAGGAATGTCATTCAAGGGCCGATCATACCACTGTCCGTAGGACGTATCGCGTGGTTTGTTCAGCGTACCGGATTCTTCAATGGAAACCCCTCCCGCACCTGCTTCGTGCAGAAAATTCGAAATCATTTCGACGGCTTCTTCGGTTGTATGTATT
Organism: Paenibacillus maysiensis; assembly: GCF_000520815.1. Classification (GTDB taxonomy): domain Bacteria; phylum Bacillota; class Bacilli; order Paenibacillales; family Paenibacillaceae; genus Paenibacillus; species Paenibacillus maysiensis. Next base: position 5,084 of record NZ_ASRY01000014.1, read on the forward strand.
GTAATTTCATTCCACAACATGGTTTTCATTTCCTCCTCATTTCACATGCATACTCTATATTGTACTATATACATGCATATGAGTTCAAAAAAGCTAGTATCATCGGAGTGCAAAATGTTTTTGTAGAACTTGTGTATGTTGTCCACTCTTTTAGTCCAAGCACCCTTAACTCTAGTATATACAATATAGTATATTCAAAGAAGGAGTGACTTATAATGGCCACGCCTGCGACTACTGCTTTCGTCTCCGGTCCCCTTGTTTTTAGCGCAACAGCATATAGCGGATAATTAATAAAAAGAGGAAAGAACATAAATAAGACGGGCTATCCCACAATCTTTAATGATGGGGGATAACCCGTCTTATTAAATCTACTCGCTGTCGTTTATGATGCGCTGCTGACGACGATCAGCCACTTCACCGCGCCGGATCGCTTCCAAATCCTCAGCATCTGCCTGATCTGCCGAGAACTCAACATCCTCATTTTTAGCAGATTGTGCACGCTTGATTTTCTCGGTTTTGGTCAGTACCTTATCGTACCGTTTGTTTGTGGGCATCTGTCACAGCTCCTTCCAACGTTTTCACAGCATACCACCCGCTTGTTCCACAATAGACATCGCCTGATGATGAATGGATTCATCCACCACAGCGGTTAGCAATATATCACGGCCTGTCGGTCCACCCTGTCCTCCATCGCTCATTCCGCTGGCAGACGGATCGGCCGCAGCCAGTATCGCCGGGGTTGCATCCGTAAAGTCCACTCCCTGTGTTAGTGAGGACAAGCTGCTAATCTGTCCCGAAAATACAGGTAATCCAGCGTTGCCCGTGGACTGTCGCGGATATCGGCTAAATCGGTCTATCGACACATCCGCTACCCGGAGAGCTTCCAGTTTTCTAGCCGCTCCTTGCGCTTCCTCGGGGCTTTTGAAATACGCCAAAATATTTTTTTCACCCATCCCAAAAACTCCCTGTGTGGTATTTAGCGCAACTCCTGTTCAATAACATAGACAGTTGCGCTTTGCTATATCCTGCTCATTGGCACGGATTTATATTCCCCACGAAAGCGGAACGGAACAGACAGCACCGAGTTTAGTAGGCTGAAACGGTTGGAAGTAGTTTGTGAAGACTATAACTTTTGCGGGTGCAGAACGGCGACAGGAGCTTTACCTGCCTTGGCTACCCCCGTCTCCCATGCAGCGCGAACGACAGCATCCCGGACCTTAGAGACTACCTGCGGATTAAACACATTGGGTATGATATAAGTTTCACTTAGCTCTTCAGGACTGATCGCATCGGCAATGGCAAGTCCGGCAGCCAGCTTCATTTCTTCATTAATCGTCGTAGCATGGCAATCCAGTGCGCCCCGGAAAATTCCCGGGAAGCACAGCACATTGTTAATCTGATTTGGAAAATCGGAGCGGCCCGTAGCCAATACACGTACAAAAGGCGCTGCTAAAGCTGGATCAATCTCTGGCTTCGGGTTCGCCATGGCGAAGACTATAGGATCAGCAGCCATGCTCTGAATATCCTCCACACTCAGTAAATCCGGGCCTGACACACCGATGAAAACATCAGCTCCCGCAATCACCTCGGATAAACTACCACTCAGATTATGGGGATTGGTCATATTCGCATACTCTGTCCAATGCGGGTTGCTGTATTCTACTCCACGATGAATGGCTCCTTGCCGATCAACGCCAATCAGATTGCGTACACCTGCCTTGAGTAGCATACGAGAGCAAGCCATACCAGCCGCACCGATACCTGCAAATACAACTTTGACATCATCCATTTTCTTGCCGCATACCTTCAGTGCATTGACCAGACCCGCCAATACTACGACTGCCGTGCCGTGCTGATCATCATGAAATACCGGAATGTCCAACTCCTCTTTCAATCGTCTCTCGATCTCAAAACAGCGTGGTGAAGAAATGTCCTCCAGATTAATGCCTCCAAAGGCAGGAGCGATCATTTTGACGATTTGAACAATTTCATCAGGGTCCTTCGTATTGAGACAGATTGGAAATGCGTCTACGTCTGCAAATTGTTTGAACAGTACCGCCTTACCCTCCATTACAGGCATGGCCGCTTCCGGTCCGATATCCCCTAATCCAAGCACCGCTGTTCCGTCCGATACGACCGCCACCGTATTTTTTTTGATCGTTAATTGATACGCTTTGGCTGGATCATTCGCAATTTCCATACAGATTTCAGCTACACCAGGTGTGTATATCTTGGATAGCTCCTCCATGCTTTCAATCAACTGCTTGGGTTGGGTCTCCATTTTACCGCCCTCATGTAATTGTCTGATTTCATCCAATAAACTACTCATATTTCTCTCCATCCTTTCATGTCTGTATTCAAGCTATGAATTTCATGTCTCTATATAAAACTCGTCAGCTCCATAAATTGAGTAACAAAGTTGCTAAAATGACCGTGGCTGCCCCGCCAATACGGGTTGCAATTTGCGCAAAAGGCATCAGCTCCATCCGATTTGATGCAGACAAAATGGCCACATCCCCCGTGCCTCCTAATCCGCCGCGACAACTGGTCACCAGTGCGGCTTCCACCGGATACATATTAATCCATTTTCCAGTAAAATACCCTGCAACAATTAATGCAACCACAACCGATGCACAGGTGATGGCATAAGGAATCGTCAAAATCCCAACCACACTATCCAAAGGCACGTATAAAATCCCTAATCCTACCATCAATGGCCACGTCAGGCTTGCCGTTATACATTTGTACAAATGAAAGGCTCCCTGCTCCAACTGATTCGGCATGATTTGAACACATTTAATAATAGCCGCTGCCAAAATCATCAGAATGGGTCCTGGAATATGAAGATACGGCTCTAACAGCTTACCTACGATAAAGAAAGTACAGGCCAATAGCAATCCTCCACCCATCAATGGAAAAGAAACGGGTTGATCCAAACTTGTAGGGGCTAGCTTTTCTTCTTTATTAAGTTTCAACAACCTTCCGTTACCCGAAGTATTTGGTCTCTTCTCCGCTAATCTCTTAAGAACACCCGCACCTATAATTGCAACGATGTTCCCGATGATCGCGGCCGGGATAAACTGGGATACGAATACCGCCGAATCTTTGCCCAGGACCAATCCATACGAGATGGACAAAGGTAAAATACCTTCTCCAATCCCACCGGAGATAATGGGAATGATGATATAAAAGAAAGTATGATAGGCACTGTAGCCAAAAGCCATCCCTACGACCATACCTGCTGCAACAGCTGCAATGGAGCCTACTATAATGGGGGCAAAAATTTTGACGATTCCGTTCATCAGCATTTTGCGATCCATACCAAGAATACTTCCGGTTACCAAACAAGCGATGTAGAAATAAAGAAAATTCGATGTTTTCATGAGCGTGTGTACAGCTCCCATCGCGGACGGACTGAACATATTCCAAAATACCATCAACGATGGAACCATGAGTGACAAAATGGCTGGGCCGCCAATATGCTTGAGCAACGGAAGTTTGGCACCCAGTTCACTGAGCAGTATGCCCAAAATCATGATGACGGCGAATCCGCCCAACATATCGTTTGGAAGTCTTTGTGTAATCGCAGCTGCGTATACAACCAACGCAATCACAGCGTAGAGCGGAAGCGGAATAACCCCCACTTTTATCCTGCCTAACATCCTGATTCCATCTGCAGGATTTTTATGCCATTTTTGCCCTTTTTGAATGACAGCCTGGTTTGTAGCATTTTCCATAAAGCTCCCTCCTTGTAGTAAAGAATGATGATCATGTTTCCATTCTACACCTTGGAAAGCGCTTCATTTGGTTTCAAAACTAATAATTCACTTTTGTAACTAAAGTAATTAAAGGCAGCCTAAATTATAACCGGCCATGATTTCTTCTGCCTGCGGCAAAATACGATATTGGTAAACAGGTCGTCCGATGGTACCATAGATGGTTTCCATGGCAAGCACCTCAATCTCCGTCAAAAAAGTCAGATATTTGCGTATAGACACCCTGGATATCCCTGTACTCTCTGCAATATCCTCGGTGGAAAATAGCATCGGTTTATGCTGCCGGATACAATTCCATATCATAGCCAGCGTTGACTTTGTTATCCCTTTGGGCAGTCGGGCCAAATCCTTAGTCGAGCTTTTATGATACAGGAGACGGTCCAGCTCCTCCTGTGAAAGCAAGCTGCGTTCACGCACGATGCTAATATGCTCCCGGTAACCCGTAAGTGCCTCCAGAAAGCGATTAAAGTGGAACGGCTTAATCAAATAATCCATCGCGCCAAAATTCATCGCTTTTTTGACACTGTTCATATCACTTGCAGCTGAAATCACGATGACGTCCGCATTCACTCCCGTCTCCCGTATGAATGACAGCAAATCAAGGCCATTGCTTTCCTGCATATATACATCTAGTAAAATCAGATCAATTGCTCGTTCAGCCAAAAATTCCTTGGCCTCTTCCACAGAAGAAGCCCAACCTCCACATTGAAAACCCTCTACCTGCTCCATGTATTTGCGGTTAAATTCCGCAACCATCGGATCATCTTCTACAATCAGGACATTAATCATATTCATCATTCCCCGTTATAATATATGGAATCATAATCTGAAAACAGCACCCTTGCTCGGCCGGAATCAGCTTTATGGTTCCTTTTAATCTTTTTACGCTTTGCATCACCAGATAAAGTCCCATTCCCCGTGAATCTCCCTTGGTTGAAAAATCTTTTTCAAATATCGTTTCCACGAGACTTCCCGGTATACCCGGACCATTGTCACACATTACACATGTCAGACAGCCGTTCTTCTGATCTTTCTCATAATAGAAGGACAGGGTTATCCACTTATGGTCCAGAGATTCCATTGCCTCCACTGCATTATCGAACAGATTTCCAAGTATGGTTATCAATTCATGAATAGTTTGGGTTCGATCGGTTTCAGGCAAGTGACTGCCTGGAGTCAATTCGAAGCTCACCCCAACCTCTCTGGCCCGGCTTAGCTTCCCCAAAACAAAGCCCGCCATCACCGGGTCCCTGATCTGCCGGGTAATCGAGCCAATCTCCACTTGATGATGCTCAACGGCATCCATGATGTAATGCTCCAGCTTATCGTACATTCGCAAATGTACCATCCCCATAATGACATGCAGCTTGTTCATAAATTCGTGAGCCTGTGCACGTAGCGCCTCCGTGTACAGGGACACACCTGTCAAACGCTCGGCAAGCCGGTTTACCTCCGTTTTATCCCGAAAGGTTACAATTGCTCCCACGATTTCCCCTTTGACCCGTATCGGAACACTGGTGGTGAGCAAGGTTATTCCCCCAAGCTCCATGTCCTCATCCATTCGTGGAGTGCCTGCCGCCAAAACCTCTTGTAATCGAAAAGCGGACAAATAAGCGTTAATCTCCTGCCCTGAAGACGAGATATCCTCAATTCCCGCTTGCCTGAGCAGACGAATTGCTTCCGCATTCATCAGTATGATACGGCTGGACTCATCCACCGCAATGACTCCTTCCTTGATGGATTGCAGCATAGCACTGCGTTCCTCCAGCAAGCGTGCGATTTCCGGTGGCTCCAGACCAACCAGCATACTTTTGATTTTACGGGCCAGCACCACAGCACCTCCAGTGCCGATCAGCATCCCGATACCAATAGCGATAGCAATAAGCCGGTAGTTCCCCACCTGAGCCCGCTCTACATCCTGTAAAGAAATACCAACGACAATTGCGCCTACCTGCTTGCCTGTAGAACTGAATACGGGAGAAAAGGCTCGCATGGACAAGCCCAGCGTTCCCTTCGCAACAGACACGCTCTCATGACCATGAAGTGCAGTGTATTCATCTCCCCCGACAAAGGCTTTGCCGATCTTCCTTACATCCGGGTGTGTTTTACGAATCCCCTTCATGTCCATAACGACGACAAACTGAATGTGATTAGCCGATGAAACACTCTCCACATACTCCTGCATGGGCGGAGACGACCCGGACTGTTGCAAATGCTCGACAATAAGCGGCGTATGGGCGAGTGTACGCGCGATGGACATCGCTTTTTCCTCTAGCCCCATTTCAGTTTCATACTCAACTCTCTCTGCGAATAACAAAGTTACAGGCAGGAGCACCAGTGCCATAACCAGACAAACCAGCAGCGTAATCAGCCCTCTGAGCTTGAATAGCGGTTTACCCCGACGAAGCTTAGGCTGTGACTTTTCGATAGAACTCACCCTTTCACACTTCATGTTAAATCTAAATAGTCCAATATGCTTATACAAAAATGGTTATGTATGTGTTTACGTGAATTTGCATAGCTATAATATCATACAGCTTCATTCTACTCTTTCGCTATAACAAAATAGGGAACTATTCCGTAATTACGGAACAGTTCCCTCCGATTCATGGTTGAAGCTCCGCGATTCTAGCTTAGCTTAGTCGCCTCGGAAGGCGCGCTTCACACGGTCAAAAAAGGATTGCTCATTCTCATGTGTCTGCTCACCGCTAAGCGAAGAGAACTGACGCAGCAATTCCTTCTGTTCCTCGCTCAGCTTGCTAGGCGTGACCACGACCACCTTAATATGCTGGTCGCCCTGACCTACGCCACGCAGTTTTGGCACACCCTTGCCTTTAAGACGGAAGTATGTTCCTGTTTGCGTACCAGCAGGAACCTTCAGCTTCACTTTCTCGGTCAGCGTCGGAATTTCAACTTCATCTCCCAATGCCGCCTGCGAGAACGTTAGCGGAATTTCGCAGTAAATATCGTCTCCCTCACGCTCAAAGAAATCATGCGACTTCACACGGAAAACGACATACAGATCACCTGCCGGTCCACCGTTGACACCGCCTTCGCCCTCACCGTTGATACGCATTTGCGCACCGTCATCCACACCTGCCGGAATGCGGATATGAATTTTACGCTGCTTGCGCACACGACCAGAACCGCTACAAGTGGTGCATTTCTCTTTGATGATTTTACCGGAGCCGCCGCAGTTGGAGCATGCGCGACGATTAACCATCCGGCCAAACGGTGTATTCTGCACCACTTCTTCTTGTCCGCTACCCTTGCAGACGGAACAGGTTTGTGGTTGAGTACCCTTTTTGGCTCCCGTACCATGACACGTATCACACGTTTCCGTGCGCTCAATGTTAATGTCGGTTTCCTTGCCGAATACAGCTTCCTTGAATTCGATCGTCATTGTATATTGAAGATCATTACCACGCTGCGGTGCATTCGGGTCACGTCGACCATTGCCGCCACCGCCAAAAAACATATCAAAAATGTCACCAAATCCGCCACCAAAGTCGGCTCCACCACCGAAGCCGCCTCCCATGCCCTGATTCGGGTCTACATGACCGTATTGATCGTATCTTGCCCGCTTCTGACCATCACTGAGAACGTCATAAGCCTCTTTCACTTCTTTAAATTTGGTTTCCGCGTCCGCAGCCTTGTTCACGTCCGGATGATACTGACGCGCCAGCTTACGGTAAGCCTTTTTAACATCTTCATCCGAAGCGCCCTTCGCGACGCCCAGCACCTCATAATAATCGCGCTTATCAGCCAATGTTCCACCCCCATGCCTACAACGTGTCTGCACTACATATAAAAGGAAAGCCAAAGGCACGGGATGACCCGGCTTTGACCTTCCCATCATTTCAAGGCAGTACAACCCGTAATATGCTTATTTATTCTGAAAATAACTGTTACCCATAGGCTAATCGTTATTTATCAAGGCAGCTACGCTGCTTCTTTTCATTCAGTATATTATAACGCACCGGTGTACCGTAATGCTACCACTACCGATTCGTGGCTTAGTCTTTCTTCTTGTCTTCGTCAACAACTTCATAGTCCGCGTCAACGACATTGTCGCGACCTTTGCTATCTGCTGCGCCGTCTTGAGCTTGTTGAGCCTGTGCTTCTTGAGCAGCTTGCTCATACAGCTTCACAGACAACTGCTGAACGATCTCAGTCAGCTCTTCAGTAGCCTTTTTGATGTCTTCCAGGTTGTCAGTTTCCAGCATTTTTTGCAGATTTTCTTTAGCTGCGTTCGCTTTTTCAACTTCACCTGCATCCGCTTTTTCGCCCAGATCTTTGATCGTTTTGTCTACGGAGTAGATCAGTTGGTCCGCAGAGTTTTTAGCTTCTACCAGATCTTTGCGTTTTTTATCTTCTTCTGCATGCAGCTCAGCGTCTTTCATCATACGTTCTACTTCCTCGTCGCTCAAGCCGCTGGAGGATGTGATCGTAATTTTTTGGCTCTTGCCTGTACCTTTATCCGTAGCAGATACGTTCACGATACCGTTGGCATCCAGATCAAAGGTAACTTCGATTTGCGGTACACCGCGCGGTGCTGGAGGAATATCTCCCAGTTGGAAACGGCCCAGCGTTTTGTTGCCTGCTGCCATTTCACGTTCACCTTGCAATACGTGGATTTCCACGCTAGGCTGGTTGTCAGCATACGTCGAGAACACCTGCGATTTGCTCGTAGGGATCGTCGTGTTACGCTCGATCATTTTAGTGAATACGCCACCTGCGGTTTCAATACCGAGGGACAATGGAGTTACGTCGAGAAGAACGACGTCTTTCACATCACCTGTCAGCACGCCTGCTTGAACTGCGGCACCCAAAGCTACCACTTCATCAGGGTTTACGCCTTTATGAGGCTCTTTGCCTGTCAGTTTTTTAATCGCTTCCTGTACAGCCGGAATACGTGTGGAACCGCCGACCAGAACGATTTTGTCGATGTCGCTGGCACTCATGCCTGCATCTTTCATCGCTTGACGAGTAGGTTCCAAAGTACGTTCTACCAGACCTTCAGACAATTCTTCAAATTTCGCACGAGTCAGGTTCAACTCCAAATGCTGTGGAACACCGTCAGCTACCGTAATGAACGGCAGGGAAATCGTCGTTGTCAGTACGCCGGACAGCTCTTTTTTCGCTTTTTCCGCTGCATCTTTCAAACGTTGTACAGCTGCTTTATCTTTGCTCAGGTCGATGCCTTGATCTTTTTTGAACTCCGTTACGAGATAATCAATAATCACTTGGTCGAAGTCATCGCCGCCCAGCTTGTTGTCGCCGCTTGTCGCTTTAACTTCGAAGAAACCGTCACCCAGTTCCAGAATGGATACGTCGAATGTACCGCCACCCAGATCATAAACAAGGATTGTTTGGTCTTCGGATTTTTCCATACCGTATGCCAGTGCAGCTGCTGTTGGCTCGTTGACGATACGCAGCACTTCCAGACCCGCGATTTTACCCGCATCCTTGGTTGCTTGACGCTGGCTGTCATTGAAGTAAGCTGGAACCGTGATAACGGCTTGAGTTACCGTTTGGCCCAGGTAAGCTTCAGCATCGGATTTCAGCTTTTGCAAAATCATAGCGGAAATTTCCTGTGCAGAATATTCCTTGCCGTCGATGCTTTCTTTATGATTTGTACCCATGTGTCGCTTGATGGACATAATTGTACGGTCCGGGTTCGTGATTGCTTGGCGTTTTGCTGTTTCACCTACAGTACGTTCTCCATCTTTTTTGAAACCAACAACCGAAGGGGTTGTGCGTGCGCCTTCCGGATTTGGAATTACAACGGCTTCGCCACCCTCCATAACAGCCACACAAGAGTTGGTTGTACCTAAGTCAATACCGATTACTTTACTCATCAGACAATTCCTCCTTCAGTATATGCGAGGCCCTCAGGCCAAAATAGTTAAAGCAAACGATTTATTGCTAATGTATATTAAAAAGCTACATGCTCACTTTTACCATAGCCGGACGAAGCACCTTGTCCTTCAGCATGTATCCTTTTTGCACCTCTTCAACGACGATGCCTTCCTCATGCTCTTCGCTTTCCACCTGCATAATCGCCTGATGGAAATCAGGGTTAAACGGTTGGCCCACCGCATTCATGGCCGTCACTCCCTCAGCCTGAAGCACGCTCTCAAACTGACGGAAGATCATCTCCACACCTTTGGTGAATGACTCAGCCTCCGCTCCTTGCGGTGCTGTTACCAGCGCACGCTCGAAGTTATCCAGAACAGGCACCAATTCGGTAACCAGTTTCATGGATGCATATTTGGCAAGGTCCTCTTTCTCTTTTAGCGTACGACGGCGAAAATTATCAAAATCTGCCTGTGCACGTAAAAACCGCTGTTGATTCTCTTCTGCCTCCACGCGAAGCTTAGCCAACTCTGTATCACCCTCCTGGGCTTCCAATGCTGCCGCTTCGTTCACCGGCTCTTCCTGCTGGTTCGTCTCAGTGGCTTCCTCTGTGCTTACATTTTGTTGTTTTTCTTCTTGGAACGCTTGTTCTTTCTTCAAAATGTTTCACCTCCTTCAAGTCATAACGCACTTCAGTTCAAATTGCTGTTACTTTGCAAAAACACGCAGCAATGCACCCGCGCAGGATACATACCGTATCCCGGCGCGGACTTGTAGCACCGCAACATGTGCAGTCTTATTCTATTTAAACCGCTGCGTGAGCATTGCGGTCAAATCCTTAGACAGGATGCCCAAAATATTAATAACTCTCGCATACTCCATCCGTGTCGGACCCAGTATACCTATTGTGCCCAACGCTTCGCCATCTACTGCATACGTCGCGGTGATCAGACTGCAATTGGCAAATGCTTCATGATCATTTTCTGTCCCGATGCGGACTTGAATTTCGGGCGCTCCGGCGACAGGCATCATCAGCTTAAGCAGGGTCGGTGTTTCCTCCAGCAGATCGAGAATATGTTTGACCTTTTCAACATCCTTAAATTCAGGCTGATTTAGCATGTTCGTCGCACCGCTCAAATACAAGCGCTGATCCGATTCATTATCCAGTGCTTTATCCAGCACCTTCATAGCGTCCTCAAAATGAGACACATGCTTTTCCATCTCCTGACCAAGCGCAGTGTAAAGACGTGATTTAAGCTGATAAATCGGCACGCCGACCAGCTTGTTGTTCAGCAAATTCACAACCTTCTCCATCTCGGAAATCGAAATTCCCGGCGGAATATCCACTGTCTTGTTCTCCACCTGACCGGTATTGGTCACGATAATCGCCACAGCAGTTGTTTCGTTGAGTGGCAATAGCTGAAAATGACGCAATGAAGTATGAAAAACCTCCGGCCCAAGCAGGATGGAAGTATAATTGGTCATATGGGACAAAATACCAGATGCGTGCTGGATTACTTGTTCCATTGCATTCAGCTTTTCGGCGTAAAAGGCTTTTAGTTCCCGCGTTTCCATAGGCTTCAGCGTATCCAGTGGTACCAAATGGTCCACATAATAGCGGTAGCCTTTATGAGATGGGATGCGTCCCGCAGAAGTATGGGGTTGCTCCAGATAGCCCTGTTCCTCTAAATCCGACATTTCATTACGGATCGTGGCGGGGCTGAATCCGACATCCTGCCTTTTGGATATGCTGCGGGAACCCACTGGCTCAGCCGAACGAATGTAGTCATCAATAATCGCATTCAGAATGAGTCTCTGACGTTCGGTTAACAAGCGAATCCCCCCTTATGTTTATCCATAATAGCATGATTGTTCAATGGAATCATTAGCACTCGTTCGCGATGAGTGCTAACCGATAATACAAAAATACCAAACCGACCGGATCATTGTCAAGTCAGATCCGTATTTTCAATTACATAAGCTGAACTTTAAAGTTTCTTATTGTGCCACTGCGCAGTCGGATGGTGCTTCCCATCGCCACCGCCCCCGGATTTCTTGAATAAAGCTTATAATTGGGTAGAAATCCGGGGACAAAAGCGACCGCTTCGCTTGTACAGCACCATTCCGCCTACTCCGTTTTATGTTCATTTTTCGAATTCAACTTATAAAGCTTTAAAATATATCAATTCAAAAGTAATTATCAATATTACTTGCGTTGAAATAGCCCAATTTTAATTTACTAACTATTTGGTCTTCCATTAAATTATTTACAATAATTTCTCTTTCGAGATTCTCCAGCCAAGCAATTTTCATGCGTTTCATAAAAATAGTCAACAAAAATTGAAGTAGTATTACAATAATGACCATAACTAAACCATCAAAAATTTGTTTCCACAATATATTATTAAAATTGTAATTTGTACAAATATAACTTGTTAGCAATAAAGTCATTATGAGTTTAAGCAAATCACTAAATAAAAGCCTGATAATAATTATCAAGAGCTTTTCATGAAGCTTATGGGCTTCAATTCTTTTTTCAGAATTCACATCGGTAGATGAATGCTCTTCAAATTCCCCTTTCCTATGCGGATCAATTATAAGCTTGCAAGTAGGTACTGTTTCAAATAAATACCGTATACAATATAGAATAAAATATAGAATAAACAAAAAATTTTTCGAGTGAAATAGAAAATATGCATTTGATCCTAAAAATGATATAAGCATAATTAGCTGATATCTCCACAAAATTTTTAATCCTTTTATATCAATTGAACTGGTTGGGGAACCATACTTCTTTATTTTTCCTTGCCTATAATAACTGTTAAAAAAGTCGAAAAGCGTAATTGCTGTATTACCGAATAGTACATACCCAATTAAAACAGTCTTCCAATTTTTTTGAATAGCTGCGATATCTGGATATATCCAATAAGCAAGGCCCATAACTGCCAAAAGCAAAGTCCAATTAGTAATACCACTTGAAATAATTTTTTGCCGCTCTCTTTCCTGTAGTCTGTTAACATAATCAAGCCAGTCTTTTTGTAATTTCATTCTTTCCATTGATGTTAGGCCCTTCACTTAAAATTAGCACAAAAATAAACCTTACCTTTTTGACTTCAACGATTGCACCTGTACTGAGACGAATCGCTGAATCACTATCCGTGGCACAAAAACGAACTGACCTGATATGCTCAGGTCAGTTCAGCATTTTCAACACCGCAATTTCATCACAATTGTTTTGTTTACTACAGTTAATGCAATCAGTCCATACCTTTTCAGGGAAAATCTCTTTGTTTACCACATCAAACCCGTTTTTTATAAAAAAGGAGACCTCGTAGGTCAAAGCCATAATTTTAGGGATACGCTGTCGCCGCGCTTCTATAATGAGGCCCTCTACGAGCTTGGAGCCGATGCCCATGCCTTTATGTCCTTCAGAAATACCAAGTGAGCGAATCTCTACCAAATCATCACCCAGTTTGCATAAAGAACCACAACCGACGACTTCGCCGTCCACTTCTGCCACAATAAACAGCTCCAGTTGGCGCATAAGCACTTCCCTTGAACGTGGCAGCATTATTCCTCGCTCTGCATAGCCGCTAATCATTTGATATAAAGGCTCCACATCCTCAGGAACCGCACTTCTGCACAATACATCTTTACACACTGAAGCCATCTTGCTCTCCTCCTGCCGCTTGCCGCATATAATGAATAAATATACAACATTGCGCATAGAATCGCAATACTTCATTTACCCTGCCGTGACAGAATTGTGTTATAAAATGAATGTCCCCGCTTATGGTCTGCAAACGTACCGTTTTGTAGCCTACGACTTACGAATTTACTGTAATGGAACCGATGAACTCCGCAAATACATCATTTCCGAACAAAATACCACGTTCGCTCAAACGATAACCGTCCTCGACCGGCTCGATCAATCCAGCATTCAGCATTTTTCCGAGAGGGGCCGTAAATGTATCCTCCAGTGACTGACCGAATTGAGCCTCAAAGCGGGACTTCGAGACACCTTCCAGCATTCTCAAACCGACCATGAGAAAATCCTCCATCGCTTCGGCCGCTGGCACCTCAAAGCTATCCAAACGCGGCAGTCCGTTACGGGTAGCCTCCACATAAGGATTAATACCCTTAATGTTCATATGGCGCTCTCTGCCAACATATCCGTGCGCCCCTGCGCCGAGACCATAATAGTCCTCATTACGCCAGTAGGTCATATTGTGCTTGCTTCCCAGACCTGGTTTCGCAAAATTGCTGATCTCGTACTGCTCATAGCCCGCCTCTTTCATGCGACGCATCAGAAGCAAATACATTTCCAGTTCATCGTCTTCATGTGGAAGTGGAAGCTGATTTTTCTGGTACAGCGTGTGGAATAGCGTATTTTCTTCGACCTTCAAGCTGTAAATGGAGTAATGAGGAAGTCCCAGCTCCAGCGCCCGGCTGACACTTTCATGCAGCATTTCTACGGTCTGATTCGGTAAACCAAACATCAGGTCAATCGACAGATTGTCCAATCCGACCTTGCGTGCATTTTCCAGACTACGATAAACGTCATCTGTATTATGAATTCGACCAATACCCGTGAGTAGCTCGTTTTGAAAAGCCTGTACGCCGAAGCTGAGCCGATTTACACCGCCTTCTTTCATCACGGTGAGTTTCTCAAAATCAGTTGTGCCCGGATTGGCTTCCATGGAAAACTCAATGTCTTCCGACCAATTCGGGAAGTAGGTACGGACGCTTTTCAGGAAATATTCCATTTCCTTCGGATTCAGTGTTGTTGGTGTACCGCCCCCGACAAAAATAGTTTTAATCTCACCCGGCGGGTGAAGGCGAACCGTATGCTCCATCTCCCGTTCCAGTGCATACAGGTATTCCATAACAGGCTGATCCTTGAGTACGTAAGAGTTAAAGTCACAGTAAAAGCATTTGTTCGTGCAAAAAGGTATATGCAGATAAACCGCTTGAGGCGCGGATGAATATTCATGTTTGTGTATGGATGCGGTCATACCGATCCTCCTTGTTAGGTGTGGGTGGTGAAAAAAAGTGCGCCGAGGTCGAGATCAACCGCTTCGTGGATGGATCATTCTTCCGATCGCTGTTACCCCCGGATTTTTTCATTGAAAAATAACCTTAAAAGGTTAAAATCCGGGGGTAAAGGCGAACGCTAACGCTTCTTCAGAACGATTCCATCCACTCCGCTGCTGCCCACCGACAATGAGCCATTTTTTTAGTGTAGGTGTTGCAATTAGCTTGCTCAAATAAAGAACGTCCATTCTCTATGCGCGGCAAATGGCTACATGAAAGAATGGACGAATACCGCTTGGGAACAAGCGGACCGCAATACCTTGGGGGTACATCACAGAGTGTGTGTACCTAAGTTACTACGGAATCATGTTGTTATTACTTATTTGTATTCAATTCATGCACACATTTGTGATGTACCGAATTCAATACGATACTGCTGTTCCAAGCAGCTTTACTCATCTATTTTCAGTACCGCCATAAATGCTTCCTGTGGTACTTCTACGTTACCCACTTGCTTCATGCGCTTCTTGCCCTCTTTTTGCTTTTCAAGCAGCTTCCGTTTACGGGAAATATCGCCGCCGTAGCATTTGGCCAAGACGTTTTTACGCATTGCCTTAACGGTTTCACGTGCTACAACCTTCGTCCCGACAGATGCCTGGATGGGCACCTCGAACATTTGGCGTGGGATTAGCTCGCGCAGCTTCTCACAAATAATACGTCCGCGATGGTAAGCGCGATCTCTGTGGACGATGAACGATAACGCATCAACCTGTTCGCCGTTTAACAGAATATCCATTTTCACCAAATTAGACTGGCGATAGCCTGAAATTTCGTAATCGAAGGAGGCGTAGCCCTTGGTACTGGATTTAAGCTGGTCAAAGAAATCGTACACGATTTCGGACAGTGGAATCTGGTACGTAATAGTTACCCGTGTCGTATCCAGATACTCCATGTTCACATACTCACCGCGCTTGGTCTGGCAAAGCTCCATAACCGTACCTACGTAATCATTAGGCACGATAATGCCTGCTCTTACGTATGGCTCCTCCACATGATCAATTCGTCCGATTTCCGGGTAATTTGACGGGTTATCGATCTGGATCGTTTCGCCATTCGTCAGCTTAATGCGGTAAATAACGCTCGGCGCTGTCGTAATCAGCGGGATGTTAAATTCGCGTTCAATCCGTTCCTGAATAACGTCCATATGAAGCAGACCGAGGAAACCACAACGGAATCCGAAGCCCAACGCACTTGATGTTTCTGGCTCAAAACTGAGCGAAGCATCGTTCAGTTGCAGCTTTTCAAGTGCCTCGCGTAGATCGTTATACTCGGATGTTTCGATCGGATACAGTCCGCAATATACCATCGGATTAATTTTCCGATAGCCCGGCATCGGTTCTGGTGTTGGATTTTTGGCATCCGTCACCGTATCCCCGACACGCGTATCGCCCACATGCTTGATACCGGCAACGATAAAACCAACATCACCGATGTTCAGCTCGTCCACGATGCTCATACGTGGCATGAAGGCTCCTACCTCGATAACCTCAAACGTTTTATCGGTCGCCATCATTTTAATTTTAGAACCAGCCTTGATGCTGCCATCCACGACGCGGACATAGACGATAACGCCTTTATATGGATCATAATGCGAATCAAAAATAAGCGCCTTTAGCGGATTATCCGGATTCCCTTGCGGAGCAGGGACGCTTCTGACCACCTGTTCCAAAATTTCCTTGATACCGATTCCAGCTTTAGCCGATGCGTGTACAGTCTCGCTCGTATCCAGGCCGATAACATCCTCGATTTCCTGCTTCACCCGTTCAGGATCGGCACTTGGCAAATCAATTTTGTTAAGCACCGGCAGAATCTCCAAATTATTGTCCAACGCCAAATATACGTTAGCCAATGTCTGTGCTTCAATACCCTGTGCCGCGTCTACAACCAGCAAGGCCCCTTCACAGGCCGCCAAGCTTCGGGAAACCTCATAGGTAAAATCGACGTGTCCCGGTGTATCAATCAGATTCAAAATGTACTCTTCGCCGTCATCGGCCTTATAGGTGAGTCGCACTGCCTGGAGCTTGATTGTAATCCCACGCTCCCGTTCCAAATCCATCTGATCAAGCACTTGCTCCTGCATTTCACGGGATGTGAGTGCACCGGTGTATTCCAAAATCCGGTCAGCCAGCGTGGATTTACCGTGGTCTATATGTGCAATGATACTAAAGTTCCGAATTTTACGTTGTCTTGCCAAAATGTCAGTCATGCCTTACCCCCACACAATGCCTAGTGTCAATCAGCTTATTATAGCAGTTGTATAGGGGGTCAGCAATATTTCTATTCCGTTACTCCGTCAAAAACAGACACAACCCAGCGAATCCCCTGTCTTGACAGGTTTTGCAGCAGCCCGGCCGTTTTGTCCGCCATGGTATCCACCGAGGTTTGTTCTGCCTTGACAGCCAATAGTTCACGCGGTGTCTCCCGGCCCTGCAAATTGGCATCCTGTGCTGTCGAATACCACTGGCGAGTTTCTCCTGTGGCTTGGGTCTCACCTCGTTCTTGTGGATTAGCTTTGTAAGTAGCCTCTCCCGTTCCCGAGTCCATTACGACATTCTCATTTCCGTTATATGTGCGGGTATACGCACGAGCATCGGCTGCGGGTGTATCTTCAATAACCGTCTGCTCATATCCGACAACGTTCTGCTGTACTTTGCTCTGAACCGATTCCCCGGCCCATTCAGGACCATATACAGAACGCAGTCCGGAGCCTGCCAGTTGCATGCCGAGCAGGACCCCCGCCCCCATCAGAAGTACAAATCCAAGCGCTTTTTTACGAAAATGTCCAGACATTGCATTTCCTCCTTTCCACCGCCTCAATTAATTGCCACCGTTGCTCTTTTTCGTATCGGATACGTTAGTACCCGCTTTCTGTGCTTTCTGATCCTCCCAGTACACCTCACCGATCATATCTGCCAGAACGTCAGAGGTACGTTTCAATTCCTCTTCGGTATTATCAATCCCGCCAATTTCGATCAAAATGCTATGGGAGGACAAGCTCTGATTGTACTCACCGTTGTTGCCTTTACCGCCATCCTTCCCCCATATCCCACGGGAAACGCCGTGATACGATTTTTCCAGCTTCTCATGAATACGAGCGGCGAAAGCTTCATTTTTGCGCCAGTTTTTGTTGTCATGGCCGATAATAAAATACACCTTGGCATAAGAAAGTCCGTTTATCGTTGCTGTCGTTTTGCCGTGACGTTGAGAATCTCTGTGGATATCAAGCAGATAGGTTAAGCTTTTATTTCCAGCCAAGGCTTCCTTGACCGTTTCACGCGAATATTTATAGGAATAATTCCAATTGTAATTTTGAACGGTTTTGGCATAGTCCTTGTTCACATGCAACGTAGATATCCCTTGCTTCTCCAATCTCTTTTTTACAAAATCCCCTACTCTCGACACATTGGCTGATTTAGAGCCAGAATTGGGATTGGAACTGGTTTTACTGAGCAAAGGGTTATATGCCTCACTCGGATGAGAATGGTAGATTAATATACGTTTGGCACCTTTGGATGCTGTATCACTCGGATCATCTTCTTGCGCAGGGTCCGTTTCTGGTGTTGTCGGAAGATCTGGCGTTGTAGAGCTATCGTTCGGCGGGTTCGTAGAAGCGTCCGGGCCGCCGGGAGCATCTGTCGTTCCCTGATCGGGCTGGTAATCCGTAGGTGCCTCCACTTTGTTGTTCCCTGAGCCCTTGCGCAGCAAGACAGGCGTACCCGCAGACATCCCAGGAATTTCGCGAGCTATGAGACTTTTGGGGTCCTGTGGATTAATACCTGTAAGCATTTGAAAAACAAAAGGCGACCATTGTTCACCCGACAATGAAGATTGTTGCTCCTTCTGTGCCAAATGAGGTACTTCCATACCGAGCATGTCCACAAAAAAACCGCTGGAAACCGAGCCTGCAAATCCTTTCATCGAAGACACCGGAGACGTTTGTAAACGATTTTCCGCCAGCCCTCCCAGCCCCAATACAACAAATAAAAGCGCCGAGCCCATAATAAGCAGCACAAGTGTATGTCCCATAGCCAAAATTTCAAGGCCCTTTCTTCTCCATCTTCCGACGTTCCAGGTTTGAATTTTTTTCATGTGGGTCTTGTCCTCCTTCGTCCCGTCGAAGCCCGCCTTATGTTCAGAACCCTATAGGTTCAGTTAGCAGCGGAAATCTCTTATACTTCAACTCTATGAACGGAGAACAATTACTAGAACACAAAAAAATCTCTATCCGCAGGTAAATCCCACCCCTTATTGCAAGAGATAGGATGCCTGCTAGATAGAGAATTTTGTGTATGAAATATGCTTTTACTAACCCTCATTAATGTGTATAAGCGGCGACATTGCCGGGATCGACGGCTTCATGCAGAGCGGCGTTCAATCCGGTTGCAATAATATTCGCAATATCTTCGATAAATTCATCAATCTCCTTAGGAGTCACAATCAGATCATGTCCCAGCGGCTGAAGCACCTCTCTCACCAATCCCAGTCTCTCAGGCTCGGAAATATCATCCAGCATCCCCAGTATTGCTTTCGTAGAAGCCTTTTCCTTGGCAAAATGTGTTTTCATCAGCTCAATTACGTTATTTACGATGGTCGAAGCGTAGCATACGGTTGGAACGCCGATGGCAATACACGGGACACCCATAATATCCTTGGTGATGCCGCGCCGCTTGTTACCAATACCTGAGCCCGGATGAATCCCGATATCTGCCACCTGGATGGTCGTATTGACGCGCTCCAGTGAACGTGACGCCAGAGCGTCAATAGCAATAATCAGCTCTGGCTTCGTTCGATCAACGATACCCTGAACAATTTCGCTCGACTCGATCCCCGTAATGCCAAGAACCCCCGGTGCAATCGCGCTCACATCCCGATAACCCGGATTGATTTGATCAGGTGTCAGTTCAAAAAATTGACGGGTTACCATCAAATTTTCAACGACAAGCGGACCTAGTGAATCGGGAGTGACATTCCAGTTGCCCAGACCTACCACAAGTACGCGTGCCTTACTGGATATCCCTATTTTTTGTATAAATTGCTCCATCTCCTTCGCGAATGCGATGGCTACCCGTTGCTGGAGCCCGGTGTCACCTTTACGTAAATCGGGCACTTCCAGCGTCACGTAATGCCCCTGAACCCGTCCAATGCGGTTAGCACCCTCTTCATTCAGCACATCCAGACGCGTGATTTTAATACCGTTATCTTCCTCCACGTCCTCGTTGATACCCGCCAGCGGCATTGGCTGATTGCGTTCCGCCAGTTCTCTTGCCTCCAGCGCCAAATCCGTACGTACCGCATACTTCTGCAAATCCAAATCCATCATTTATGCCTCCTTTTATACCATCTCAGGTTATAGTGTGCGAGACACCCAGCAGGTTTATGCACATCCATTTTCATCCTGTAATCTACCCCAGCCCGGAATGTTTCCTTATTGCAATTTGAGGTGTGGCATGCTAAAATATTTTAAGTTGTGAAACGTTTGTGTTCATAAGTAATGCCTTTACAGGAGGTGAATGTAATGCCAAACATCAAATCCGCTATCAAACGCGTTAAAACAAGCGACAAACGCCGTGCGTTGAACGCTTCTCAAAAATCCGCGCTTCGTACAGCAGTAAAAGCTGCCGATACAGCGTTGGTGAATAACGAAGCTGAAAATGCTACTGCTGCTTTCAAAGTAGCTTCCCAAAAGCTGGACAAGGCTGTAACTAAAGGTCTGATCCACAAAAATGCAGCTGCTCGCAAGAAATCCCGCTTGGCGAAAAAACTTAACGCTCTTACAGCTCAAGCGTAAGCAAGAGCTACTTTTATACGTTAATGAAAAATCCTGACCAGCCTTGGCTGATCAGGATTTTTTAGTTCACCACGATTGGATTCTGCGATGTTAACTCTCACTTAAAATAAACCGATCGGCAAACGGGCCGGGTTAGACCGAAGCCTCCGCGCCCATTTTCAGCAAAAACATCTCCAGCCCAAGCACCTTGTCGACAACTCCGGTTTTCATGCGGTAATCCAGCTCACCCAAGTCGTAGAGAAGCTGTCGCAACTGCTCAGGACGGAATCTCCGCGCCTGCTCGCCGGCAACTTTCACCCCATATGGATGCAAACTAAGCTGACTTGCAATTTGCTGCTGGGAATAGCTTTGACCCATCAGCTCCTTGACCTGCAGCATAATACGGAACTGTCGCGTGATCAAAGCTGCAATCTTGATCGGTTCCTCTTTTTGCTTAAGCAGCTCATAAAAAATACTGAGTGCCTTATCCAGCCGCAAATTAGCCAAATCCTCGACCATCGCAAACACATTTTGTTCCGTGCTGCGAGGCACAAGTGATTCAATATCGGCTGTGGAGATGATACCCTGCGCTCCTGCATACAAGCACAGCTTGTCTATCTCGGCAGCCAGAGATTGTAGTCCGGTCCCCGTATATTGAATGAGACTTTCAGCAGCTCCCGCAGCCAATTGGACTTCTCGTTCGCCTGCACGCTTATGAATCCATGCCACCAGGTCATCTCCCCCTAACGGAGTGAAGGCAATGACCGAAGCGTCACTTTTCAGCCTTTTAACAATCTTTTTCCGTTCATCCAGCTTTTCAGCCTGAACCGTAAAAATGATAATGCTATAGTCAGCCGGGTTATCCATATAAGTCAGCAACGCTTCAATGCGGTGCTCAATCTTACCGCCATCCTTGCCTGCCGCAAATACACTGGTGTCCCGTACAATAATCAGCTTTTTTGGCACCAAAAAAGGCGCAGTCTCGGCCTCCTCCACGACTACCTCAATTGGCGTCTCGGTCAGATCGTAGGGAATAATAGCAAAGTCACGATGCTCCTCTTCCACCACTTTTTCCTTAAGCATATCGACAAACTGCTTCATTTGATATTTTTCGCTGCCGTAGAGCAAATACACTGGCGAAATATCGCCTTTGCGAATAGCCTTAGCGGCTGTTTTTGCATCCATTCTCCGTACCCCCCATCCATTGATCGTACCCGACATCTGGTCGGAAGGCAAGTCATTATAAAACGAAAGGACCCTGCCTATAGGCAAGATCCCTTCACCACCATCTATATCAACACGGCAGCAGAAAGCTCTAGAAACTTTCGGCCGTCGGGATACGACGTCGGTTCATATATTCTATTCTTTGCTTTTAAAAATGTGCCATCCTCATAGCAACTATTTTCCGGAAGTACGCGGAACGGTATACGTATATTTACTTGCTGTACCATCCTGCTCAGTCTCATACATGAAGGTTTGGCTGTCTTCGGACCAGCTTCCTTTGACCCAAGCACCCTTCAAGGTACGCACTTCCAGCGTTGTCCGGTCTACACCGTTGTCGGAAAGCTTATACACCTTCAGCTTTTTGCCTTCAATGACCACCGCATAGCTGCCATCAGGTGAATTAAGCTGATCTGTAGACGTCAACTGGGCGCTAAAGGTGGAGGCATTATTGCTGTCCGGAGAGATTATTGAATTAGATGAGAAACCTTCATTCCGTACCGGGTTTTGCGACACGGAGGGTTGCTGTTCATTAGAAGCTGTATTGCTGCTCATATCTCCCGTCGTAGTCCCCGAATCCTTGGTAACCCCTTTGGAGGCTGTGTCATTCGACGTTTCATTTGAAGCAATCCGATCCTGTATCTTCATATCCCGACTGACAGACGATGACGAATCATTAGTAGCCGTGCTGTTGTCATTACTGTCTTCAGTAGTGCCCGTACCCGCTATGGGTGCTTTTTCTACATTTGGTTCTCCTTGCTGTTCAGGGGCAATCGTTTGTTGCTCGGATTTTCCCTGCTTTAACTGTTTGTCATCGGACTTAGGAGCATCCGCAGCAGAATCTTGTCCGGCAGATTTTTCTTTTGTAATCTGACGATCCGCGCTTGGCTGTTCCTGCTGTTGATCCTGACGGGGAGGATGTTCCGCTGGCGCATGCTTCGTTGAATCCTTTTCATCAACTCGCTGATCGTCACGTTGTGCAGCATCCTGTGTGGAAGGGTTCTTTTCATCATCCGCACTGTTCACATCCAGTTTGCTCGGATCAGATTGCTTCACTAGAGGTGGCTGGGATGCGTCCGTTCCCTGACCCTGCTCTGACGACTGCTTGGTCGAATCCGTTCCAATAGCTGCATCACGGCCTCCGCTTCCATTCACCGTATCTGGAACTTCTGTCTGTGCCTGCTGACTCATCACTCCAGGCGACTGGGAATCAAGCGAGCCTTCCGCATCCTGCACCGTTTTCGGTTCAAAATTGAATACCACAATGCTCAGTACAACAGCAGCGGCAGCCACGCCCATCGCAGCTCGCCCGCTCATCCGATTCCACCAAGGTATAGGCTGAGTACGCTGTCTCGGTCCCGGTCCAGAATCAACAGCTACAGGCTGCATCTCCTGAAGCGCGCTTCCCTGCTCCTCACGTGCGCGGTCAATGGCATCAAGCTGAGGCATGATGGAATCCACCAGGCTGAACGACGGGGAAACCGCAGGCAATTCCTCCAGCTCGCGCGAGAGCGTCTGAAGAATGTGAAATTTTTCCGCACAGTCCGGGCAAGTCGCAATATGGTTCATTAATTGGGACGTCTCTTCTTCGCCCAGCTCATGATCCACATAACGCTGCATCCAATCCATCACCTCTTCCCCACACTTCATCCTGATACACCACCTTTCTGATATTCCTGAAGTATCCCTTGCAATTGCTGTCTTGCTCGATACAAGTATGACTTGACCGTATTTAGCGGCAGATCCAGAGAGTCGGCAATCTCGTTATAAGAGAAATCCTGCAAATATCTCAATACGATCACCGTCCGGTGGTGCTCTGGAAGCTGCTGTATAGCCTCACGAACATCCTGTGCCAGGTAAGAGGTCAACACCTCGGCCTCCACATTTTGGGGATCGTTGAATATCATGTCATGCTCGTCAATGGATACCGAGGGCTTCGTCCTTCTGAATTTGTCGATACATATGTTCGATACAATGCGTTGAACCCAGGTTTTGAACTGCGCCTTTTCCTCATAAGAGTTAATTTTGGAATAAATCCGTATGAGGGCTTCTTGTGAAGCGTCCATGGCGTCCTGTTCATTGTTTAAAATGTAATATGCCGTACGGTACACATGCTGTTCTATCTCTCTTAATAGGGTAATGAGAGCGTCGCGATCGCCCGATTGAGCGGCTCGAATGAGTCCCTGCTCTACCACAAAGGATCCCCCTCTCCCTGCAATATTACAGACGTTTTCCTTTTGCAAATTGTTGCAGGATAGACGTCTGACGATAATTTTATTTTTTTAGTGAAAAAAATGTTACCAAAAAGCCCAGATTCCCCAGCGTATCCTCCCTTAGAATAACAGAAAAAGGGAAGGTAGTCACCTTCCCTTAGCCCTTACTCACATAAATCTGCTGGAATCTGTCGAATTGAACTTACATATTGTTACTTCTTGGAAATCAGGAAATCCGATATGCGTTCTAGCTGGTAATTCAGGGCAATCGGGTCCTGAAAATAAAAGTCGTCAATGGAGTATTGGTATACTTTCCCTGCTTTAACGGCAGGAAGGTTTCTCCACACGCTTTTAGATTCAATATCTTTCCCCCGATCTACTCCATCTCCCCTAATCCCCGGCATCAGGTAATCGGCATCGCCTAGCATCTCCGGTAAAGCCTCTATTGAAATGCTGGCCCAGCCCTTCTCGAAGGCTGCATTTTCTACCTTTTCTGGAAGAGTGAGCATATCTGTAGTGTTTTTCCTGGATCGCTCTTGTTCGTTGCTACAGTTCAAGCGTGTCCATTGGGGCATCAGCATATCACGGCAATAACTGTGCAATTCATCTTGTATCTGCATGTTCAAGGTTATGTTTGTACCGTACACTCAATTTGCCTTGATGCGCTCGGATTTGGACCTCTCCCATCGTATCTGTTCGATATATAGCAGAACCAACCGCTGATAGACGATCCAATACCGCTTCATTCGGGTGTCCATATGTATTGCTAGCTCCGACTGAAATGACGGATACCTTCGGTCGCCAGTAGGATAACCATTCTTCCGAGGTGGAGTGCCTACTACCGTGATGTGCTATTTTCAAGACATCTACAGCTTGCCTTACAACCGCCGTCCCCCCCTCTGCTTCGGTATGGGATGGAGAATGAGTTAACTCGGAAAGCAACAGCGATTCTGCTGCATCATCCATATCTCCTGTGAACAAAAAGGAAGCCCCCTCCATCTCCAATATCATTGCAACGGAATAATGATTTTGGTCCTTCACAACGGGCAAACTTCCGGTTTCTTCCTCCTGCAGCGGAAGCGGATGAATAAAGCGGATTTTCGTATCCTGATCCGGTCTCCACTCCATACCATAATACGCACCGTACAGCTTAATCTGCTTGTTTACAGCCGTGTTCAACAGCTTGCGGAAAGGTGCCTTGTCTGTCAGGGTGCCGTTAAAGACCAAGGCCGATACTGGAATCTGGTCAAGCACAGCCTGCAATCCTCCAGCGTGGTCATGATCTCCATGCGTTAAAATGACAGCATCCAGCCGATGTACACCGCGCTGCTTCAACAAGGGTACAATCGTATCCTCACCTACCTCGTAGGGGTCTTTTCGCTTACGCCAAGCATTTTTTCCTGTCGTAAAATCCATCGTGCCCCCTCCATCCACCAAAATATGTTTACCGCCCGGCGTTGTAATTAAAATGCTGTCACCTTGGCCTACATCCAGGTATTGAACCGTTCCCGTATTCCCTCCACCTGGAGTTATGTAACCTATACACATGATGCCAAGCCAGGCAATACCACTTAAAGCCAGCGCCAAATGACTATAACCATTCCACTGTCGACGTGCATATTTGCCTGCTCCTTCAGGCTCACGCTCCGTCTGCAATATAGCTGCCCACTCCGCAGATGACGCTAATCCTGTATGTATGGGTGATGGCATAGGAACGGATGTGCTTTGTCCCACCGAATTGCGTCCGGCTGAAAGTCTCTCCTTTTCCCTCCCCAGTGCTGCCCCCAAGCTAGCAGTTTCATCTGTTCGCCTTTGAGATATGATCCATGATTTGAGCCAGTACAGAATACTGTACAAAGCAGCATAATACGCTATGACCCACAGAATGGAGGAAGACGGCCAAATACTCACATAAGCGTCATCCACGTTCATCCATTTCACAAGCCAAAAGGTCAGTTCGTTCAACTGCTCTGCCGGCCATGCAAGGATACGAGCCCCGTCCTCCCATAGAAAGGCGATTCCCATCGCCACCGTACCCAGTGGAAGCACGATATACGTAATGAGTGGAACGAGTACAAAATTAGCCACAAACGATAGCAGCGAGAATTGATTAAAGTAGAAGACCGTCATCGGAAACGAAACAAGCTGCGCTGTGATCGTAATCGCAATTTCGCCGCCAATCAGAAGAGGCCATTTGGCGAAAAACGGCTTCATCAGCGGCATGTAAATGAGCAGCCCGGCTGTTACCAGAAAAGAAAGCTGAAAACTGACACTAAGCAGATAATACGGATTCCAAAGCAGCATCAATAACGCGGACACACTCAAAATGCTAAGTCCGTCCTTGAGCATTCCCCGTCTGGCTGCAAACAGGCCGATCATAGCCATAATTCCAGCCCTCACAACAGAGGGAGAAGCACCTGTCAGCAGTACATAAGCCGGAATAAGCACCATCACGACCGTAAGAGACGTCTCCCGACTCACTCGCAATAGCTTGAGTAAATACAGTAGCGTAGCTGCGTATACCGCCACATGCATACCGGATATCGCTAAAATATGAGTTAATCCAAGCTGCGTAAATTCGTTATACGTTGCCGGGTCCAGCTCATCCGTAACTCCTAGTACCAGCCCTTTCATATATCCTGCGTGATAAAGAGAACCAAAAGCTAAGTCCATCCGTTGCCCCAATTGCTCCCTAAGCTGATCATTCCACCTGAACAAGGTGTAACGGTTCCACTGGGAAGCTTGCTGCTTCTGTAGCGAAGCGGCTCCAATCCCTTTGAAAAGCCAGTGAATCTCCTGTGTATGCAGGTATTCATTGTAATCAAAGCCGCCAAAATTCCCCGCGGTTGCAGGAGCCTTTAAGCTGCCGTACAGTTGAATTGCATCTCCACGCTGCCATTCTGCCGCAAGTTGCTGTTCCTGTTTGGCAGCCAGCTTGATGTGCACCATAACGTGTTCAGAAATAGCTTCGCTCTTTCCAACCCCGCCCTGGAAAGTGTCATTTGGCAGTAATTTAGAACCAGTACGGGTACTACTCGCAGATGTAGGCTTCTTGTTCGGATTGGAATTGCCTCTCGTTTTGCTTATTGCAGTAATCCTCATCTCAAATTGTGCCCGATCACCGTCTACCTGTACCTCGGAAGCAATAAATCCAGATGCTTGAACAGGCACGTCTTCCAGCTTGGAAGCCGATACATGAAGGGCCTCGGGAATATGGCTCACATTATGCGCATCATGCCAAGCCCAATGGAATCCACCTCCGCTCAAGGCAAGCCACAGCAATACCACATGCCGGACTGGAATTTTCATCAATAGAGCTACAAGAGGTAAAATCATCGTGACACCCGCCCAGAGCAACAGCAGCATACGTCCGGAATACAAGCATGCTCCTGCACTTCCCATAATCCAACATACCGTAAGGGTTAAGATAGGTCTGCTTAAAACCAGTTTGGCTTGAATATAACCACCTCCCGGTAGAAAAATAGGGTTCTGTGCTCAAACCGCAAAACAAAAAAGAACCCCTGACTAAATAGCATTTCGTCAGAGGTTCTTCCTCGTGTACTTTTTAATTTATCATGTCTTAATTCATAACATCCATCAGCGTTTCTTTCGGTGGATGATAGTTGTCCAGTATACGGAAGGCAATTCCTTTTTGCTCCATCATGGCACGAACCTTGTCGGCATCCTTTGGGTAAGGACGGTGGTATACAATCTCCACAATACCGCTGTTCGCCAGCATGTTGGCACACGTCCAGCACGGCTGGTCGGTCACATATACCGAGGAGCCTTCACGATCAATCCGGTCCGTGAACAGTAGCAAGTTCTGCTCCGCATGAATCGTGCGGATGCAGCGCTGCTTTTTAACCATTTCCTCCAGCCCCTCGCGATGCACGACCTCGTATTCCTCCGAAATCATACAACCTGCCTCAGAGCAATCAGGTACCCCGGATGGTGCACCATTATAGGCTGTACCCAAAAGCTTTTTGCCTTGTACAAGTACGGCTCCAACATGACGCCGCGAGCAGCGCGAACGGGTAGATACCATATAAGCGATATCCATAAAATAGGTGTCCCAGTCCTTGCGTACATCTGCACTCATATCCATCTCTCCTGTAAACACAAGTTACAACGTAAATACATTCACTAAAGCCATCCTGATAGCCTGCACATCGTCTACTTATGTAATTATAAGCTGACGTAAGGCTTCATTTTCGCCAACATTTTAGCGCCGATTCCCTTCACATGATCCAAATCGTTCACACGCTTGAACGGCCCGTGCTGATTACGATAGTTCAGAATCGCTTCGGCCTTTTTAGCTCCAACCCCCGGCAGTTCCATTAACTCGGCAGCAGTCGCCGTGTTGATGTTCACCTTTTTTTCACCGGAAGCGGATGAAGCAACGGGATCGCTCACTGCATTCGTCCTGTTCGTCGTGGTATTCGAATTGTCAACGCCAGTAGCGGAAATAACGAAATCAGAATCCGTCGCCTCAGACTGCTTTACAGTACTGGAGCTTTCGCTCCCGTCGACCGCTGCACTAGCAGAACCCTGTACAGCATCAGGCTTCACATTGCCAGCTCCTTCGCCATCCGAACTGCGTTCAGCTTTGCCTAAGGCTTCCGTTACAACACGCTTTCCTTGAGTCTGGCCGCTATTGCTCTGCGACTCATTTTGGTCCGGCTCTACTACTAAAG
This sequence comes from Paenibacillus maysiensis, assembly GCF_000520815.1. GTDB lineage: Bacteria > Bacillota > Bacilli > Paenibacillales > Paenibacillaceae > Paenibacillus > Paenibacillus maysiensis. The sequence continues at coordinate 33,708 of NZ_ASRY01000014.1, forward strand.
CCTGCTCTACCTTACGATTAAGCAACTGCCACTCTTCTTCCGGCTCCGGACGCTGCCCACCAGCAAACAGAATAAGCCCACTGCCGATTAGGGAAAGCACTATTGCCGTTCCAGTCCATACGCGGTTCATTTCCATTTCGTCCCCTTCTACACATAGATTTAGGGAAAGTGAGCCACTCAATACAGCGTCACAATCGAACAGAGCAAGCCTGTCCTATCCCGTTAACCGGAGGATGTAAACAACCTCCATACGGTTCGCTGTGAGCCATTTTCCAAAGAGAGATACGTCCTTGGGCACGATCTAATATGCTCAGACATAAAATTCGTCATGTCGGCCAAGACCGGGTGCATACACTAAGAAGAATGACAGCGTCTATACCGCAAAGTATGAAAGGAGGACGTTGAACGATGAAAGTTGGATTTATCGGGACTGGCAGCATGGGAAGTCTGCTGATTGAATCTTTTATTCATTCCAACGCACTAAAGCCACAGCAAATATCAGCAAGCAATCGAACGTATTCCAAGGTAGCCGAGCTGGCCCGTCGTTATCCAGGGTTACATGCAGCCCAAAGCAACCGTGAGACGGCAGCGGATAGCGATATCTTGTTTATCTGCGTGAAGCCGCTGGAATCAAAAGCCGTGACGGATGAAATACGCAACGTCATTACAGAAGAGCAAATCGTCGTTTCTATTACAAGTCCGGTACAGATCCGCATCTTGGAGCATTCACTGAAAGCCAAAGTGTCCAAAATTATTCCCAGCATTACCCACCAGGTAGGCAGCGGAGCCTCACTATGCATCCATGGCAGCCGGATTACAGAGGAGGATCGCTCCCTTCTGGAAGAGCTTATGTCCCACATTAGCAGTCCGATTCGGGTTAAAGAATCCCATACGCGTATTACGTCGGATTTTTCCAGCTGCGGCCCTGCTTTCCTGGCCTTTTTTATGGACCAGTGGATTCATGCTGCCGTTCAGGCTACGGGTATAGACCGTACGGAGCTATACGCCCTGGCCGGTGAAATGATTATCGGCACAGGAAAGCTACTTACGGAGGGCGGAATGACACCAGCCGAGTTGCAGGCGAGGGTAGCAGTTCCCGGAGGTATTACCGCTGAAGCCCTCGCACTGCTGGACATCAGCCTGCACAGCGTCTTCCCCGAGCTGATACGGGCTACGCACAACAAGTATGAGGAGGACATGCAAAAGATAGATGCCTCCTTCGGCTTAAAGTCGATTAACCCGCAACAATATTGACCAGTTTGCCTGGAACAGCAATCACCTTGCGGACCGTTTTACCAGCCAGCGCCTGCTGAACGTTGTCCAGCGACAGCGCGAATGCCTCCATCGCTTTGGCGTCAAGGTCTTTGGCAATCGTCGCACGCTGCACGATTTTACCGTTCACCTGCACCACAATTTCCACTTCTGCATCCACCGTCCATGCTTCATCATAAGCAGGCCAAGCCGCGTAGGTAATGCTTTCGCTGTGTCCCAGCAACTGCCACAGTTCCTCAGCCAGATGCGGTGCAAGCGGCGACAGCATTTGCACGAAGTTTTCCATTGCTGCACGCGGCAGACGTTCTGCTTTGTATGCATCATTGGTAAAAATCATCAGTTGGCTGATCGCCGTATTGAAACGCAGCGCGTCCAGATCCTCGGTTACTTTTTTCAGCGTTTTATGCCAAGTCCGATTGAACTCATCACTGCCGACTTCATTTGTAATTTTATCGTTCAGGCTGCCATCCTCGGAGACGAACAGGCGCCATACGCGGGACAGAAAACGATGCGCTCCCTCAACCCCGTTTTCGCTCCATGGCTTGGTCGCTTCCAGCGGCCCCATAAACATCTCATAAATGCGCAGCGTATCGGCGCCAAACGTATTCACAATATCGTCAGGGTTGATGACATTACCGCGTGATTTACTCATTTTTTCATTATTGTTGCCCAGAATCATACCCTGGTTGACCAGCTTGTAGAAAGGCTCTTTCGTTTCCACAACACCGATATCATACAGCACCTTGTGCCAGAAACGGGCATACAGCAAGTGAAGAACCGCATGTTCCGCACCGCCGATGTACAGATCCACAGGCAGCCATTCGCGCTGCTTCTCCTTGGATACAGGCTCTTTATCATTGTGCGGATCAATATAGCGCAGGTAATACCAGCAGCTTCCTGCCCATTGCGGCATGGTGTTCGTCTCACGGCGTGCTTTCAAGCCCGTCTCGGGATCAATAGTTTCTACCCAGTCCGTCGCATTCGCCAAAGGAGACTCCCCTGTGCCTGAAGGCTTGATGTTATCCATTTCCGGCAACACGAGTGGCAGTTGATCCTCAGGAACTGTTTTGATCGTTCCATCTTCCAGATGAATCACCGGAATCGGCTCGCCCCAATAGCGTTGACGGCTGAACAGCCAGTCGCGCAAGCGGTACGTCACTTTGCCTTGCCCTTTACCCTCGGCTTCCAGCCATTCAATCATCTTCGGAATTGCTTCCTCATTCGTAAGTCCATTCAGCGGACCTGAATTGACGTGCGGACCATCCTCGGTGTATGGCGCTTTAGCCACGTCCCCACCTTGGACAACCTCAATGATATTCAGCCCGAATTGCTTCGCAAATTCCCAGTCACGTGTATCGTGACCAGGCACAGCCATAATCGCGCCTGTTCCGTAGCCAGCCAGCACATAGTCGGCGATCCAGATCGGCAGCTTTTCACCGTTCACCGGATTCACCGCGTAAGCGCCTGTGAAGACACCCGTTTTATCCTTTGCCAAATCCGTGCGCTCCAGATCGCTTTTACGGGCAGCTTGTTCACGGTATTGATTGACGGCATCCTTTTGCTCAGGTGTAGTGATAACATCCACCAATTCCTGCTCAGGAGCCAGCACACAGTAGCTTGCGCCGAACAGCGTATCCGGGCGGGTTGTAAATACCGTCAGTTGCTTGTCATGGCCTTCAATTGGAAAATGAACCTCTGCCCCGGTAGACTTGCCGATCCAGTTCCGCTGCATATCCTTAATGCTTTCGGACCAATCCAGCTCCTCCAAATCGTCCAGCAGACGATCAGCATATTCCGTTATTTTCAGCATCCATTGACGCATGGGTTTGCGGATAACCGGATGACCGCCACGCTCACTCTTGCCGTCAATTACTTCTTCATTCGCCAGCACCGTTCCCAATGCAGGACACCAGTTTACAGGCACTTCAGCTACATAAGCAAGACCGCGCTTATACAGCTGGATGAAAATCCACTGTGTCCATTTGTAATAATCGGGGTCTGTTGTGCTAATTTCACGATCCCAGTCGTATGAAAAGCCAAGCGATTTGATTTGACGGCGGAAGTTATTAACATTTTTCACCGTAATTTCACGTGGATGCTCTCCCGTATCCAGCGCATGCTGCTCGGCAGGCAGACCGAAGGCGTCCCAACCCATCGGATGCAGTACGTTGTAGCCGCGCATTCTTTTATACCGTGAGACAATATCCGTTGCCGTATATCCTTCCGGGTGGCCTACATGCAGACCAGCTCCAGACGGGTACGGGAACATATCCAAAGCATAAAACTTCGGTTTGCCTGGCTCTTCCCCGGTACGGAACGTTTTGTTCTCATCCCAATATTTCTGCCATTTTGGTTCAATACTTTGCGGTTGATAGCCGTGCTTCGGCTGTGTGTCTGTCATTGTCATTTCCTCCTCAAACGGTATGCAACAAAAAAACCTCTGCATCCCGTAGCGTGTCAGCGCTAGGGACGAGAGGTTATATTCCCGTGGTACCACCCTAGTTAGCAGAAAGCGTTCTTCGCCTTCTACTCCCTTTGCACCTGATAACGGAGGTGATCCGATGCGGGTTAATAACAGGGTACAAGCACCTGTATAGGGCATTCCTGCGTTGGGCGCATATCTCCGAGGCGAGTTCACTTTGCACTGTCAACCGGCTTGCACCATCCGCCGGCTCTCTACATGTCCAGACAAAACTACTATTCCTCATCAGCGATTGTTTAACCGTTAATAATGGCACTATTATATTGAAAACCGCGAAAAAAGTCAAATAAGGACTACATTTGGTGCTAAACACCAGCTTCATTCGTTTGCTCCATGACACACGGAGCAAAATGTTTTATAATAACTCCGAACCAGATTGAGATGAGTTGAGATGAGAAAGGTGAGCTGAGATATGGCACAAATTAAAATTTACGGAATAAAAGAAGCCCTGAATCCGATTAAGGAGCAACTTTCAGATGTGATTCATTCCGCTGTGGTGGATGCGTTCCAATATCCCCCCGACAAAAGGTTCCATCGTTTTTTCCCGATGAATCAGGAAGACTTCATATTTGCCCACGATCGCTCGGAGGCTTATACCATTATTGAAATTAGTGTGTTTGAAGGTAGAACGACAGAGGCTAAAAAGCACCTTATCCAACTGCTATTCCAAAGAATTAACGATTTAGGCATTGCCCCGCAGGATCTTGAAATAACTATATTTGAGACACCGAAACAGAATTGGGGCATTCGCGGTGTACCGGGTGATGAACTTCAACTGAACTATAAAGTAAACATATAATTTCGAAGCTCTTATGTAAAAAGACGCCCTTCATGTCATCATGAAAAGCGTCTTTCTTTTTCCCATATTCGCTTGATTAAGCTTCGCTATTTTACAGCAACATAAAATAATCTCGCCGCATCGTCTACTGCTTCTACCCATTCAAAGTCCGCATATACTTTCACATCGCGAAAACCGGCTTTGGACAATTCCATTCTCATCCAGTCCGGGTCATAGGCACGTTGCACATGAATTTCCTCGAAACGCTGGTATACATCGCGCCCTTCATTTTCTGCTCTCGCAAAAATGCTGAGATGATGCTCAATTTCACAGCGTGGAGCATCCAACGCACAAGTCCAAATATAAGAAATGGAGCGCTCATCCAGTACAAAGGGCTGCTCCTCATCATACCGCACAAACGTCTGGGGATGATGTACATCGAACAGAAAGGTTCCGCCAGGCTTAAGGCCGGCATACGTTCTGCGAAAAGTAGCAGCAATGTCCTCTTCCTCCAGCAAATAATTCAGACAATCGCAAAAAGAAATGACAGAATCCACAGGCTCCGGTAAATTCCATTCCCGCATATCCTGCTCTACCCAGCGGATGCTGCCCTCACGGAACAAACGCTGTCCTTGCGTAGTCGTTTCCATTTTGCGGCGGGCTACTGCCAGCATATCTGAAGACAAATCGATGCCAGCCACCTCGAAGCCCGAATTGACCAGTGGAATCGTAATGGAGCCCGTTCCACAGCCCAGCTCTGCCACCGTATGCGGCATACCATGCTGATCCCAGGCCTGCCGAGCAAAACGCAGCCAGTCCGGGTACGGCATGTCCTGCATCAGCTCATCATACACATAGGCAAACTTCCGGTAAGAAGCCATTTTTATTCCCCATTCCCGTCCTTCGGTTCAGGCATTTTCTCCACCAGGTAGGTCCAGTTTTCCTTTTGTGTAACCAGCCCTTCCTTCATCAGCTTGCCCATCGCACGCTTGAAGGCGGATTTACTGATACCAAACCGTTGCTTAATAATATCCGGCGGCGTTGCGTCGGAATAAGGCATACCGCCACCCGGGCGCTCTTTCAGAAAGGCAATGAGCCGATCCGCATCCTCATCACGGCCCACTTCCTTGCGTGGCGACATCGCCAGATTCACCCGACCGTCTTCACGAACCAGTGTGACCCGTACCTTCACCTCTTCACCCAAACGAAGCATCCGGTTGCGTTCCGAGGAGTGGATCATGCCAATCGCGCCAAAACCAAGCACGCCTCCGTCTACCAGGACGAACGTACCCATCTGAAGCGGCTTATACACTGTCGCCTGCACCCATGTATTTAGCCATGAATCAGGTGCATGGAAGGACAACGGAGCCAGCTCCTGCTCACCCGCCAGCTTCGCCCGCAGTCTGCCCTGCTTATCATGCTCCATGATAGCATACACGTAGTCGCCCACCTGAGGATGCAAATCCCGGTTCTCAGGCAACTCACGAATCGGCAGCAGCAATTGACGACCCAATCCCATTTCCAGAAAACAACCCAGACGCGGATGCACATCCGCCACCTGTAGCTTTGCCAGTTCGCCCAGTGACAGGAACGGTTTTTTCATAGTAGCGGCCAAACGGTCCTCTGTATCGTGAAAAATAAATACTTCCAGCCGTTCTCCAACCTCGATCTCACGTGTCAATTCTGTATAATGGAGCAGTACATCCTGATCACCGACTGTGAGAAAGTAGCCGAAGGGGGATACCTCACGATCTACCATAATCGTGACATAAGTACCAGCAATCAGATTCATACCTTCTCCACAACCTTAGCGTCCGACCAAAGTCTTTCAATGTTATAATATTCGCGCTCGTCACGATGGAAGACATGCACTACGACATCACCCAAGTCCATCAGAACCCAGCGACCGGAATCCATTCCTTCGATCCCTTTGATTGTCGTACCTTCATCATGAGCACGTTTGCGAATTTCCGTCACAATCGCCTGTACCTGGGTATCCGAATTACCGTGACAGATTACAAAATAATCCGCGACAAGAGATACGCCCCGCAAGTCAAGGGCTACAATATTCATGGCCTTCTTATCTTCAGCGGCCTCAACCGTAATTTGCATTAATTTCTCATTAGTTATGGTCATTCATGAACCTCCGATTTTCTCTGTTTAAGTTGTTGAATCAGATCATTTCGCGACAGTACCGTCAGCGGAAAAATAACCTTTTTCTTCTCCAGCAGCAGTGAAATCGTGGAATCAAATCCAGCGACAAGACCCTGCTCCAAACTTTTTTTCGCCTGCTTGCGGATATGCTCGACCCCGGGGAAATCTCGTCCCGGCTCGATGTAATCAGCTAGACACACGACTTTGTCCAGCAAACTCATACCCACACGCCCTGAGGTGTGCCAGCGAATGGCATTCCGTATTTCAAGGTCTTCCACCCCGTAGTCTCTAGAGGCAACGCAATATCCTACCTCAGAATGCCACAGTTGCTTGTCATGCTGTAAAAGCTCCTGGTCACATTCGGGATGATTGCGAATTACTTCCTCCATCTGCTGAACGGGCCAATATTTCGCTACATCATGCAAAATAGCCGCCAATTCGGCCTTATCCGGGTCCGCACCATACCGCTTGGCAAGCTCCACCGAGGTATGCATGACCCCCAGGGTGTGCTTCCAGCGTTTTTCAGGCATTTGACCGGATATAGCCTCCATCAATTGCTCACGGCTGTACTTCATACAAACCGCCCCTTGTAATGTAGTCATGCACACGATCAGGCACAAGATAGCGAATGGTGCGCCCTTCCGCAACACGTTCCCGAATATCCGTCGAAGAAATATCCACCACTGGCATATCCGCCAGCAGCACCTTGTTCTGCAAATAATGCGGCAGTTCATTCAGCGAAAGCTGGAAACCGGGACGCCGGACACCGATAAAACAAATTCGCTGTGCCAGCTCCTCAATCCCCTGCCAATGAGGTAAGTAATTCACCATATCCGCGCCGATGATAAAATAAAAATCCACAGCAGGATGCAGCTCCTGAAGCTCTTTGATCGTGTCAATAGTATAAGATACCCCACCGCGAAGCACTTCAATATCCAACACTTCAAAAGCAGAATGGCCCGCCACCGCTTCACTCGTCATCTCCAGCCGCTCCGTGCCGCTCGCCCCCGCCTGATGCTTGTGCGGAGGGATATGGGAAGGCATGAACCATACATGGTCCAGCGCATAGGCATCCCTTGCCGCTTCTCCAGCCAGCAGATGTCCAATATGAATCGGGTCAAATGTACCGCCCATAATACCGATTTTCATAGTCTTCTCCCCGCGTGCTTATCCTCTAGGCAACTCGATTTGCTTGTTATCACGGGATTCCTTGTACAAAATAATCGTGCTCCCGATGAGCTGTACAAGCTCGGAACCTGTTTCCGTAGCCAGCTCTTCCGCAATTTCATGCTTGTCATCCAGACAGTTGTTCAAAATCTGCACCTTCATCAGCTCGCGCTTTTCAATCGCATCGTTAATGTGACGCATAAGATGCTCGTTCGTACCGTTTTTCCCTACTTGAAAAACCGGGTCCAGATGATGCGCCATTGAGCGCAAATACCTTTTTTGTTTACCTGTTAACATGTATACTTAACTCCTTCATAACCACATATGCCATGTGGCAATTCCATAATTTTAGTGTAAAATCCGACTTACGACAGGCTTCTCAGCACAGCCGCTCTCATTTCTTCCACATCAGGGGCTACGCCCATAAAATACTCAAAAGCCACCGCTCCCTGATACACGAACATGCCCAAGCCTCCATGCACGATGCAGCCGCGCTGTTCACGGCTTTCGCGCAAAAATCTCGTTTCCAGCGGGTTGTAGATCAAATCACTCACAATGATTCCTTCTGGAATCAGACTCGTTTTTAGCGGAAGCTCGTCGGACAGAGGAGACATTCCTACCGAGGTCGTATTGATCAGCACATCCACCGATGCAAGTACGCTCTCCGCTTCATCGTTAGAATAGCCCGTCACAGGGATCGCTTCCGTCATCCACTCTAGTGCCAGCTGCTCGGCCTTTTCGCGTGTCCGATTCAGAATAATGACCGATTCCGGCTGTTCCTCCAGTAACGCATGAATCACACCTCTCGCAGCACCTCCGGCTCCGATCACCGCGATTCTTGTGCCCTTCAGCTTGACCGAAGTTTCTTCTTTGAGGGAACGCACGTAGCCGATCCCGTCCGTATTGTAACCCTTAAGACGTCCGTTGTCGTTCACAATCGTGTTGACAGCGCCGATGAGTCTGGCTCCTTCATCAATCTCATCCAAATATTTCATAACTTCAACTTTATGAGGAATCGTCACATTGACCCCGCGGAAATGCAGAGCACGAATCCCCTTCATGGCGTCCTCCAGTTGATCGGGCTTGACGTGAAGAGGAACAAAATCTCCCTCTATCCCCGCTGCCTTTAAAGCTACTTTATGCATGAGAGGCGATTTGGAGTGCTTGATCGGATCACCCAATACGCCCAATAATACAAGACCTTGTTCGGTCACTCCAGACTCCCCGCTGCTCATCGTCGTTCTCCCCCATATTGCAAAATATTAGGCCGCACAAATACATGAACGGCGGCAGGAACCTGAATCTGTTCCTCGCCGCCCTATCACATGGTTCAACATCCGTTAAATCAACGAAGGCCGTAAAAGGACACGGATTCCCCGAGGAGCATGAACCGCTACCAAAGCCCCGTTCTCACTATTGACCCTGATCCATCCCAGACCGGAGATATAAATATCCGATTGAGATTTACGGGGAACGCGGAACTCATGTCTTGTCCATTCCGGCATATCTGCCAACTGATCACGTGTCGGCGGTGACAACAGTTCTCCGGCATGATCTTCGAACAGTTGATCCGCCCGCTCCAGCTTGGTACGATGAATTTTAAGGCCACCATTGATGTAGCAGGTGAACGATTGGTGTTGCCCCTCTACAAAATCAAACCGTGCCATCCCACCGAAAAACAGCGTTTGTCCAGAGTCTAACTGATAAGCAGCTGGTTTCAGCGGCTTGTCCGGCATAATAGCGCCCAAATCCTGCCGGGACACGATTTCACTGAAACGCCAAGGATACACAATCCCCGGTGTATCAATAATATGCTTGCCGTCGTCAAGCGGAATATTCACCATATCCAGCGTCGTTCCCGGGTAGCGGGATGTTGTTAACTCCTGCTCCATATCGCTATGATCACGGATCAAACGGTTAATGAGCGTGGATTTACCAACATTTGTTGCACCGACCACATACACATCCCGATTGCCGCGCAGTTCGGATACTACATCCAGCAGACGATCAAAGCCCTGATTTTTTTTGGCCGAGCACAGAACGATATCCGCCGTACGAAGTCCTTGCTCCTTAGCCTGTTTTTGTACCCAGTTAAGGACCTTGTTCCAGTTCGTTACCTTAGGCAACAAATCCGTCTTGTTCACAGCCAGTACAACCGGATTAGAGCCTACAAAACGTTGCAAGCCGGAAATCAGACTACCTTCAAAGTCAAAAATATCCACAATGTGGATGACGAGCGCGTCCTTGTCCCCAATCTGGCTAAGCAGTTTCAGGAACTCATCCTGATCCACGGCTACCGAAGACGTTTCATTATAGTTTTTAATCCGGAAACAGCGCTGGCAAATGACAGGCTCTCGTGTAAGCAGTTTTTCCAGAATATATCCCGGAAGCTCCGGGCTGGTGGTCTGCATCGTGATACCGCAGCCACTACATTTGACAGCAGTTCCGCCGTCAGGTCTTTCAGTCATTCTTCTTATCCTCCTCAAGCCATAAGCCTTTCTTACGTAACCTTGTGAGCGCGATTCGCTCCAACCGCCGATTAAATCGGGTCATGACTCCTTCATCATGAATGGATATCGGTAGCACCAACACCGTGTACAATCCCAGTCGGTTACCGCCCAATACGTCCGTCAACATTTGGTCTCCGACCATAATAGTCTCTTCCGAAGTAAGCCCCATCATACGGATGGCTCTACGAAAGGACGAGTTGGAGGGCTTCCGTGCGGCATGTATAAATTCAATGTCCAAAGGCGTAGCAAACACGGATACACGGTCCATATTGTTATTAGACACGATGACAAGCTTAAAACCCGCCTGTTTGACCTTCTCAAACCAGGCCACCAGCTCGGGAGTCGCATTCGGCGCTTTTGCACCAACCAGCGTATTATCCAAATCCGTAATAATGCCGCGATATCCTTGAGCATACAAGCCTTCAAGATCAATATCAAAGACGGTATTCACCCGTAATTTGGGCATCAGCATTTCAAACAACGTCGGTCACCTCAGTTTCATACGACAAACTATACCATATTAATAGGGGTTAGTAAAAAGCTATCCGCAACAAACGGACAGCTTTTTACAAAGCATATGAAGAAGATTATAAATCGGCAGCATTCGAGCCGAATAAAAATGGTTTAGCCCTTTTCGTTCAGTTTGTCGTCTGGACTAACCTTTCTTATGCAACAGGGCCGCTTGTTGGCGGACCTTGCGCCAATCCTCGGCAGTTACCGAGGAAGGACTGTAGCGTGCTTGTTCAAACAGCTCCAGCAGCAGATTCAAAATTGAAGCAAGTTCCGGTGATTCAACCGACCATCTGCCGACCGATTCCCTCAGCGTATCGTGACTAGTGCGAGCAAACCCCTTACTCCGCATATACCGTAGCCAGCGCTCAGTTTCGACGATCACCTTTTCATCAGGGGTCAACGGCTTTCCTTTACGCAGACGCAGCAAATAAAAATGAATATCTGCCCGATTACGCCATACGATATAAGCGCCCCACAGTACAATAACAGCCACTGCCGCTGCTATGATTACCGGATGAATCTTCATGCCTTCCTCCAGATTGGGCTGTGGTGTCTGCGCAGACTGTTCCGGTTCAGGCTGATCTTTCACCTTTGGAGCATCAGGTGTCTTCGAATCCTCCTGCTCCGTAAGCAATGGCATATCAAAGCCCGGTGTGGCTTCTACAGGAACCCAGCCGTATTCACCCAGATATACCTCTGCCCAGGAATGCGCATCCGCATTGGTAATAGAGTAGGAAGACATATTTTCATTATCATCGCCTGTCGTTGCATCATCCGAAAATGTCTGCTGACCGGGAGCATAGCCTTTGACCCACCGCGTCGGAACACCGACGGAGCGAGCCATCATAACCAGCGAAGTGGAGTAATAATCGCAATAGCCCTCCCGAATCTCAAACAGAAAGGCATCCACAAAATCCTTGCTTTTTTTGCGGGAAAGATCCGGATTGTTCGTATATGCATAATTTCGCTGTAAATATTGTTGAAGCAGTCCGACCTTTTCATAAGGCGTCTTCGCCGACGACGTTACATTTTGAGCCAAATCACGCACTCGCTGCGGCAGCTCATTCGGGATTTGCAAATACGCTTCCTGCTTGTTCTTTCCATACAGCTCAGTAAACGTTTTTGTGCGAAGCTCTTTTTCCGGGATCACAGGCACATGTGACACCAGCGTATACGTTTTCGGATAAGCCGTTCTTCTGGAGGGTGGGTTCCAAAGCAGTTCTGCCTGTTCCGGCTTCCAACGCAACCCGTCTGCCCGCGAGTCTCTGTCCACCGATTGAACACGATGTACCGAATAGGCGCCGAACAAAACCGGATAGCTCTGATCGTTTTGCATCGTAACGGTCTGAACGACCTGCTCGGTCGAATGCCGTGTTTCTTGTGTATTTTCCAGCTCTGCCGTCATCGACACATCGTTCAGCGTCTGGTCGTCGTTGCCTGCATCACTCCAGCCTGTGCCGGAATACGTTCGCTTCGTCTCACCCCGCCAGTAGCTTCGCTGATTGGTTGTGATCGTCATTACCGGAGAATAGTCAAAATTGAATCCCCCGCCCAGCCGATTGTCCTGCCGACTATAGCCTGATGCCGTACTCATCCGCTGATTCACAGCCCCGGTTCCATTGTTAATACCAACGGTGGATGAGCTATTTCGCTGGGTCCATGCCGTGTAAGGGTCAGTTAAGGTCGGTCCTATCTCCGGCATATTCACGCCAGCCATAATAATCAAAGCAAATATCACCGCAATATTGGCTGCAATTTTATACGGGTAACGGCGAATGTGCTTCCAGCCTTGAGGATAGTGCTGCCGAAAATACTGCAGATGCTGAGTCACCAGCCACCCCATACCCGCAAAGACCATCCATGCGACTTCTTGCCACAGCACGGTTGGCGTGAACGAATCAAGCACTGCCAGTACGGCAATATTAATGCCTACAAACACCAGAATGCGCTGCTTCGTCGTAACGATGAGCGGTAACATCTCAATGACTAGCCAAGCAATCAGTGAAAACCAGATATATGGAGACATATTCGATATAAATTGATCCAGACGGTTTGTAAAACCCCCGAAAGGAATAAAGATCGAGTAGGACACGAGCGTCCGGTACAAAATAAAAAATAACGTCGCAGCCTTGAGGATAAATTCAATCCAAGGTCGAAGCGGCAGCAAAATTTTCACCAAAGCCAGCATCGTAACCGTCGCCAATACCAGCGTTCTTGTCTCTTTCAGCCATAGGTCTGAAGCAAAGGATACCCACTGCATGGCAATAATAATAATCCATAAAAATGTAAAGGCAACAGCCCAAGAGCCCTTCAGCGATTGCAGCCAGTTTTTCATAGCGTCCCTCCCCCCATTACTGTTGGGAGCTCTTCAAGACCCGGAACATGATAACCCTGAATGCCTCTTGTACGAAGCATGCTCATCCATTCTTCAGCCTGTCCCTCGCTTGAGCCTTCTCCGATATAGACATGGCAAGGGGTCATCCCCCGGGTATCGGCCCAGCGAAGAAGCTCCAACGCCTGATGATCCTTCAACGGACTGATCAACACAAAATGGCAGCCTTGTGGAAATTGCCGAACACCGCTTTCTACAGCAGCCATAAGACTGCCTTGGGAAGTGGTGTGTATGTCTACCAAATGATGCATCATCCGTTGCCGTTCCATCATCTGCTCACTGGGCTGAAAAACAGTGCCCGTTTCCCCTGCAGTACAAAGACCTACTCCCATCCGTTCCCGTCCGCCGTATTCCAGCAATGAAGCAATGGAGGATACGGCCAGCTCAAACTGATCGGCATTTACATAATGTTTTGTGTGTATGTCCAGTACAAGCATCGTTTTCGGAACCGTCTCATGCTCAAATTCCTTGGATTTCCAGCTGCCTGTACGTGCGGTCGCATTCCAATGGATACGTGAAAAACGGTCCCCATATACATAGTCCCGCACTCCGTTAATTTGCGTCGTTTCGCGCCGTGTTCGAGTCTGGACGGTCTGTGGCCCGGACATCCGCGAGCGACGGTCATTCAACTGCCAATAGGGAATAAATACCGTGCGGGGCAGTACCCGAAATTCACCGGGTGCGTTTAACCTGCCTTTATGCTCCAACAGGCCGAAGATATCCTCGCTCACACACTCGGTTTCCGTAAAATAATAGCTTCCCCGCTCCAACGCAGGAGTCTGAAAAGCAAGCTGTCCGCTTCCTTTCATGCTGGGGATAACACTGTCCTCAAACGACCAGGATTCACCTGTATGACGCTTGAGCACCTCGCGAACAATGATATACGGCAACGGCAGAAAGCCGGGAAGGCTCAAGCTCAGCTTTACATGCACCTGATCTCCCGCATGCAGTAGCTCCCCAAACTCTGAGCCTTGCGAAAGCTGCCTTGAACCCTGAACACGACGTACCCCGCTCAGCCCGACGATCCATAAATAAATACCCAGCAGCGTAACCATGGACAATAGCATGACTGACGTCTTGCCACCCTGAAACAACAGATATAGCAGACATACCACCCATATGACCATCAGTAGCCAGATGCGGCCTGACAGCCGGGGAAGCCTGCGCTTCCTTTTGACCATCTTCATTCCCTACGGACGCTCCATTCGTACGGGTACATTCACCTGCCGAAGAACAGCCTGAAGTACAGACTGGGCATTGGAGCTGTCGAGACGCGCCTCGGGACGTAACAGCAAACGATGCGCCAGCACATAGGGTGCCAATATTTTCACATCATCAGGGAGAACGTAATCCCGATTTTCCAGAAAAGCGTACGCCTTGGCCGCCATTACAAAAGCAAGCGCCGCCCGCGGGCTGGCTCCCAGCAGTACCGAAGGATGCTCTCTCGTCGCACGGACGATATCAAGTAAATAGGACGTAATTGCTTCGTCCATATACATTTCTCTGATTTCCTGCTGGATCGCAGCAATCTGTTCCATATGGGCTACCGCCTCCAGCCGATCTGCCGGCTGGCCCTTCTGATGACGAAGCAGCATATTCCGCTCAGTCTCCATATCAGGGTAGCCTAGACTGATTTTGAGCATAAAACGATCAAGCTGCGCTTCCGGCAGCATATAAGTCCCTTCAAAATCAATCGGATTTTGCGTAGCACACAGCATAAAAGGATGAGGCAGCATATGCGTTTCTCCATCCACGGTTACACTGCGCTCCTCCATCACTTCCAGCAAAGCCGATTGGGTTTTCGTCGTGGCCCGGTTAATTTCGTCTGCCAGTAAAATATGGGTCATCACGGGACCCGGACGGAAATAAAAGCGCTCATCCCGTGGATGAAATATGGAAACCCCTGTAATATCACTGGGGAGAATATCAGGATTACATTGAACACGGCGGTAATCACCGCGCATGGATTTGGCAAGAGCCTTGATCATTTGCGTTTTTCCCGTACCCGGAACGTCCTCGATCAGAATGTGCCCACCCGCCAGCATAGTCGTTAGCAGTAATTTTATTTCAAAGGATTTACCTAATATACATGATTCCAGATTAGAACGGATTGCAGATACAATCTGCACAGATTCTTGACGCACGGGCATAGCTCTGTAAACCTCCTAGATAGCAACATGTTTCCTATTATTGTACATGAAGGTGGGCACAGAGTACACTTGAGTCCTTATCCAGATGTTCGAGCCAGCACTACAGTTTGGTAACATTTTGTATACAGGCACATAAAAAGCCCTCCGGTCACACAGATCCGAAGGGTTGATTTTTAAGCTTGTTTAATTGTAAGTTTAATCTATAATGCATTTTTATATGCTTCCTTTTGGACGAACAAACAAGCATGCCAGAAAAGAGAAAATAATCGCCGAGGAAATTCCTGCACTTGTCAGACTAAAGATCCCTGTAATGACACCCAGCCATCCGTCCTTCTCCAATTCGGTTAATGCGCCGTGTACGAGCGAGTTACCAAAACTGGTAATTGGAATGGTTGCACCCGCCCCTGCAAATTTAATAAGCGGATCGTATATCCCAACGGCATCAGCAATTGCGCCTGCAACTACCAACGTACTCATCGTATGTGCTGGCGTCATTTTAAACGCATCCATCATCAACTGGCCCACGACACAAATGGCACCACCCACTAAAAAAGCCCATAGATATATCATACTTTTCCTCCCGCTTCGAAAGCTACAGCATGTGCAACACAGGGAATACTTTCACCCTGCTGTGTGGACAAAGGAGATAATAACGCTCCGGTCGCCACGACTAGTACCTTTTGCAGTTCTCCCTTTTCGATCCGCTTCAACAGATGCCCATAAGTTACCACAGCCGAGCATCCGCAACCACTTCCCCCTGCAATGACTTTCTTTTGCTTATTGATGTCGTAAATCAGTAAACCGCAATCATTAAATTCCGTCTGATTCATATCGTACCCATCTTTTTTGAGCAGCTCCTTGGCAATCGGCAGCCCCACTGAGGCTAAATCCCCCGTTACAATGAGGTCATAATAACCAGGGTCCCGGCCTGTATCTCGAAAATGAGACAACAGGGTATCCGCCGCCGCTGGAGCCATGGCTCCGCCCATATTAAAAGGGTCTTTAATGCCCATATCCATCACGCGTCCAATGGTAGCACAATCCACCACCGTACCTGACTTGGCATGTCCCACAATTGCGGCTCCGGAACCCGTAACGGTATACTGAGCCGAGGGCGGCTTCTGTGACCCATATTCCGTAGGGTAACGGAACTGCTTTTCCACCGTACAGTTATGACTGGTCGTACCCGCCATCACGTAGTCACCCGCCTCTGAGTCCACAATAAGCGCGGCTAAGGCTAAGCTTTCCATTGATGTTGAGCAGGCTCCAAAAACACCTAAATAGGGAATGCCCAGCTTGCTAGCCGAGAAGGAGCTGCTGATAATCTGATTCATCAAATCACCACTAATAAAAAATTGCACTTCCTCTTTGTTTAAATTGGCATTAATTAGCGCCAGCTCAGTAGAATGCTCAATCAATCTACGTTCCGCTTTTTCCCACGTTTTCTCGTTAATTTCCATATTGTCATAAATATAATCAAAATCTGTGGACAACGGCCCCTCTCCTTCATCCGGGCCAACAACGGTGGCACTGCCAATAATGCGCGGTCTCGATTCAAACTTCCAGGTTTGTCCTCCCTGCCTTCTCATAGGTGATTGCCCCCCACACCAAGGATGGCGTATATAACGCCTACGATAAATGCGGCCACCACCCCGAATACGATAACCGAGCCTGCCAGCTTGAACATATTCGCGCCCACACCGAGCACCAGTCCCTCGGAACGATATTCCAACGCAGCCGAACACATTGAGTTAGCAAAGCCTGTAATTGGCACAGCGGTTCCCGCTCCCGCCCATTGGGCAACCTTATCGTAAACCCCGATGCAGGTTAATATGACCGCCAGCAAGATCATCATGGATGAGGTCGGCGGCGCTGCCTCCTTGGCTGACATGTGCATTCCTGCCATAAAAGCCTCCTGAATCGCCTGTCCAATCACACAGATCACGCCTCCAACCAGAAAAGCGCGCACACAATTGGCAAATACTTTTCTCGAAGGTTCATGCTTTTGTGAAATACTCTGATAGTCCTTCTCATTTATGGACAGCGGCGACGTATTGGTACGAAAACCGCGCTGCCCGGATTTAGCTGGCATCATTCACCACCCCTTATCTATAAGTTTCGCGCTTGGCGGTTCGAATTGCTTGGGCCTTTACCATTATGAGCTTTTTGGAGAAATGTTATGTCAGGAAAATGATATCGTGGACATTCCGTACAAATCCATTCATACTGGATGGATGACGACCACTGGTTAATTAATAAGGAGTGAGATATAACATCATGGAATCAAAAACATTAGAGCTATTTAAAACTTTAACGGAGTTTCCTTCTATTCCCGGGCATGAGCGAGAGCTGCGGGCATGGGTTAAAGAGCGGATATCCGGTTATACGGACGAAATCGTACAGGATCGTTTGGGCAGCCTTTTCGGCGTGCTGCGCGGTGAAGAGAACGGACCGCGTGTCATGGTGGCAGGGCATCTGGATGAAGTCGGATTTATCGTCAACGGCATTTCGGAAAATGGCATGATTCGTTTTCAGCCGGTTGGAGGCTGGTGGAGTCAGGCCATCATGTCACAGCGTCTTCAGGTGCTGACTCCGAATGGACCAGTTATCGGTGTCGTCGGCTCTGTCTCCCCCCATTTACTGGATGAATCGCAACGCAGCAAGCCTATGGACATCAAGCATATGTATCTGGATATCGGCGTGGACAGCCGTCAGGAAGCACAGGATCTGGGCATCGTGCCGGGAACGGCCATTGCGCCGATCTGTGATTTTACTCCACTGGCAAATCCGAAAAAAATTATGGCTAAAGCGTGGGATAACCGCTATGGTGTAGGCCTGGCTATTGAGCTGCTTGAAGCGTTACATAAGGAAAAGGACAAACTGCCAAATACGCTGTATGCGGGGGCTACCGTTCAGGAGGAAGTGGGACTGCGCGGCGCACGCACGGCAGCCAACCTGATTCAACCGGACGTTTTCTTTGCACTGGATTGCAGTGCGGCCAACGATATGGGTGGTGATCCGAACGCTTACGGACATCTCGGTAAAGGCGCGCTGCTGCGGGTATTTGATCCAGGTATGATTACACATCGCGGGATTGTGGAATACGTGCAAGACATGGCTGAGACGCACAAGATCAAGTATCAATACTTCATCTCCACAGGGGGAACCGATGCAGGCCAAGTGCACTTGAGCGGAATTGGCGTGCCATCCACCGTCATAGGCATCTGTGGACGATACATCCATACTTCCTCGTCCATTATTCACACCGATGATTACGATGCAGCTAAAGAGCTGATCGTCAAGCTGGTGCAAAATCTGGATCGCACGACACTGAATACGATTATTGAACGAGCTTAAGCTTTTTCCAGAGAACTAGGATCTATTAAAAACAGTCAAAACACGGATAACGTGCTTTGACTGTTTTTTAGTTGAATAGAGTTACCGATTGGAGCACTTCATATCAAATGCTTATAATGAAGCAAGGCGATAATAACAAGTATAGCCGTCAAGGCAATGCAGATGTTCTCCACCTGCGCCCCTTTGCGCGTTCCGGTACTCATCAGCTTAAATCGCAGCTTCCATTTGAACGGTGGCAAAGGCTTGATCCCGTTATTCGTCAAGGAATCTGCCAACAAATGCAGCAGATACGCCAAGCCCCCAGCCAGCCATATGCTGTCACCATGCAGACGGGTTGTACCGTACAGCAACGCAGTCCATGCGACTGTTCCATACACCGTATGCGTCAATCCCCGGTGCGGGACAAGCGTACAGATAATCAACAGACAACCGGCTATGTAATTCCACGGCGCATAGGCTTCTCCATACCAGGCCAAGCCAATTCCAATTAAAAAGATAATGGCCTTTCGCATCGACCGTGAAGGCATAAAAGAAGCGCTGATCATCAGCAAAGCCAGAACAAGATTCCATGGCGGCGGAGCCAGACGGGTTAAAAATACCCAGCCCGCAGCCCCAAGCATCAGGAGCTGTACGAGTCTGAGCATTTTGGTAGGCAACGCACGACTCACGAGCATGGAGTTAGGCTCGTCAATATCCGGCAGCAGTGAACCGACTACAGCGGCAG
>NZ_ASRY01000015.1 GCF_000520815.1 Paenibacillus maysiensis
GGCGTGCGCTCCGCCTGTTCCTCAAACAGCCGGTGGAACGTGGCCGCAGGAGCCGCTTCCGGCTGCGCCGGGTTGAACGCACCGAGAATTTGTTCTTTTTCCGCCGTCGTCAAAAGCTCCAACTGATTCACGCGGATGTTCGGGTTAGCCGCAACCTTCTCCAGTGCCCGGGCAAAATGACCGTGGATCAGCCTGATGTCTTCCTCTCTGAACGTCAGCGCATTGTACGTAAACCGCAGCAAAATATGCTCTTCCGGAATGACGGTAATGTCCAGGTCGTAGTTCGTTTGCTCCGGCGACTGGATATTAGCGATTTTCAGCGCTTCTTTGTCTCCCCCGACGACCTGCTCAATCTGTTCTTCCATCGGATAATTTTCAAAGACCATGATATGGTTGATCAAGTCGCGCTTTTGCTCGCTCAGCGACTGAATTTCGAACAGCGGGAACGTTTCGTAAGCTCCCGATGCCAGCGCTTGATCCTGGGTTTTTCTCAAGATATCGGCTACCGTCTCCTCGGCTTTGCCTTGAATACGGACCGGGATTGTATTAATAAACAGGCCGATCATGCTTTCGATGCCCGGAATTTCGGCCGGACGCCCGGATACGACGGAGCCGAATACGACATCCTCGCTGTTGTTATATACCTGCAGAACCAGTCCCCATACGGTCTGCATGAACGTATTGAGCGTCACCTGCTGCTGGCGCGCCACCCGCTCGATTTGCCCGGTCAGTTCCTTGCTGAGTTCCACATCGATTTCAGCCGCTTCAAAAGCGCCCTGCTTCAGCTGCGTTTTCTCCTGGGGCAGCTTGGTCTGCTGATCGTAACCCGCCAAATACTCGGACCAGTAACGCGAAGCTTTCGCGGCATCTTGAGCTTCCAGCCATTCGATATACCGGGAGTACGAGGTAACCGGAGGAAGCTCCAGCGTCCGCTTCTCCTGGAACGCGAAGTAGGTGTCGAACACTTCCTTGATCATGAAGGACATGCACCAGCCGTCCATCAAAATGTGATGGTGACTCCAGATCACATGGTAGGACTCGTCGCCCGTGCGCAAAACTGTCACGCGCATAAGAGAGCCTCGGGCCAAATCGAACTTGTTCGCTTTATCCGCGCTGACGAAATCGGCTATCGTCTTCTCCGGGTCTTCATCGCTTACCGAGCGAATATCTTCGAAGTACACTTCACACTTCCGCTTGCGGAATACCACTTGAATCGGCTCGTCTCTCCAGCCGGTAATAAAGTTGGTCCGCAGCGCCTCATTCCGCTGCACCAGCGTATCCAATCCTTGGGTGAAGGCTTCGACATTCAGGCTTCCGTACAGATCGAAGGTCACCTGTTCGAAGTAAGCTTCCGAATCGGCATCCAGCAGGCTGTGGAACAACATCCCTTTTTGCAGCGGAGTCAGGGTGTATACATTCTCCAGTTCGCCAAGCGCCGCCGTATGTTCGGCCAGCCGCTCCAGTTCCTCCAACGTCACATCTTGAAGCAGTACGTCGCTAGGCGTAAGCTCCGGCCGCTCTTTCGATACGCAATGGCTGATGATTTCACGCAAGCTCGAATGAAGCAGAGTGCCCAGGCGCTCTACCGTTTCCCGTTTATACTGGGTTTCCCCATAACGGATCGTGAGTTCCTGCACTCCTTCCGACACCATACCGTTGATATCGAGGACATAATCCATCACTGCATTCGGGCTTGAATCGGAGCCCGGGCTGAACGGAGACGGCCTCGAGCCGCTGCTTTCGTAATCCTGGTCGAACTGACCCAAATAGTTAAAGCTGATCTCCGGCTCCAAAGCGAAGCGCTCGCCGTCACGCGGCGTCGACAAATAACGCAGGATGCTGTAGCCGATTCCTTTGTTCGGAATGCGGCGCAAGCTTTCTTTAACCTGTTTCACCTGATGACCGAGCGCCTGGGCGTGACCCGGCTCCAGAACGACAGGGAATTGGCTTGTAAACCAGCCTACCGTGCGCGTAATGTCCACATCCGGCAAAATATCTTCCCGGCCGTGGCCTTCGAGATTCACCAGCACGCGTTCCCGGCCGCTCCAAGCTTGTACCGCGAGGCCAAGCGCGGCAAGCAGCAAATCGTTCATTTCCGTATGGTAAGCACAGTGTGCCTGCTTCAGCAGTTGTTCGGTTTCCTCCGCCGTCCAGCGAACGGTCACGAGCCCGCTGTCCTTCAGCTTGGATCTGCCTTGTTCAAAATCTTTCGGAAGCGGCTCATAGGTCAATTGCTCGATATGCTGCCAATACTCTCTCTCGCTTTCCATCGCCGGACCGTTCGCATAATCAGCGAGCTGTTTCGCCCACGTTTGGAATGAATCCGTTTTAAGCGGCAGACGGATCGGCTGCCCTTGCAGCGCCTGCTCATAGCCGGCAGCAAAATCCTCAAGCAGAATCCGCCAGGATACGCCGTCTACGACCAAGTGATGGATCGCGATGAGCAGGTGGTCGCCGTCGTCGCAGCGGAACAAGCCGAGCTTCACCAGCGGACCGTTTTCCAGATCGATGCTCGCTTGAATGTCATTCGCCTTAGCCTCTACCGCTTCTTTCACATCGCCGACTCCCTTGAAATCGACAACTTCCAGATCGAACAGTGCTTCGTTCTCCCCGGCGCCGCGGTTCCAGGCGGTATAGCCGTTCTCGGTTTGGCGGTAAACCGTACGGAGAGCATCGTGATGCACGACAAGCTGACGCACCGCTTGGCGTAAAGCTTCTTCGTCAAAGCCTTGCTTGGAGAACTGCATGAACGCCTGATTGCTGTGATGCACGTCGGCCGGATTTTGTTCAAAGAACCAGCGCTGAATCGGGGTCAAGATGACCTCTCCCGTCACTTCGGCCTGGCTTGCCGTTCTCTCCGCCGTTTGCAGCTGCAAACTAAGGGCGGAAATCGTCGGGTAATGGAACAAATCTTTCATGACCAGCTTGTACCCCGTTTGCAAAAGACGGGACGATACCTGCAATGCCTTGATCGAATCGCCGCCGAGCGCAAAGAAATTGTCCATCGTGCCGACCTGATCCACGCCCAGCACCGACTGCCAGACCGACGCAAGTGCTTGCTCGGCAGGAGTACGAGGCGCCGTGTATGCAGCCTCGGCACGAATGCTTCCTTCCGGCACAGGCAGCGCTTTACGGTCGATCTTCCCGTTCGGCGTAAGCGGCATTTGATCCAGGCGCATGATGCGCGAAGGCACCATATGGGAAGGCAGCGCGGCGTCCAGATGGGCCACAAGCCCTTCCAGATCGAAGCTGGAATCCGCTACGACATACCCGCACAAATATTTCTGCCCCCGCTCGTCCGTCCGGTCGATGACAAGCGCTTGACGCACGCCGGCAAAATTTTTCATGGCCGCTTCAATTTCACCAAGCTCAATCCGGTACCCCCGGATTTTCACCTGGTTGTCGATCCGGCCGATGAAGTCCACGTTGCCGTCCTCCATCCACCGCGCCAAGTCTCCCGTGCGATACAGCCGCTCGCCCGCGGCGAACGGACTGTCTACGAACTTCTCTTCCGTCAGCTCCGGACGGTTCAAGTA